>CALBNV010000048.1 GCA_937896895.1 uncultured Bacteroidales bacterium
GTAGGTGCTCAAGCGAGCATGCTCGGAGTCCTCCTCCCTTATATTTATATCACGGATTGTAATCAAAATCACTGCTTTTGCTTACAATCCGCTTTTTTATTCCCCCTTCAGAATCGCACAAAATCATTCTCTGTAAACTTGCCTGAAAAAACGCCGTTCTCGCTAATTTTGTATCTCTCTGATAACCAAACACTTGGCTTTTTGAGCCTAGAAAAACCATCCATTTTTCGGCCATTTTTGCCCAATTTCCGTAGGCTTTTCGGGTAAAAAGCCGCATAGTTTTGAAAATTTTCCATAAGGAATTTTATCAAAACTCCTATGAATTTTCTCCGACACCCTTCAAAAGCCCCTCCATTCCCCATATTTTCTGCCTCAGAATCTCCTAATTGAAGCAAAATCTTGCGAAAACTTCAACTTACAATCCGTAAGCAAAACCTTTCGTTTTACTTACAATCACCATTTTTAAAGTTCTTAAATGCCTCATGACAGCCCACGGCTCATTTGTGGAATTTCGCTTTCTAAAACCAAAAATCCAACATAAACCTTGGCTTTTCCTCATATTTTTCCTAACTTTGCACGCGATATTAAATACGTATGTTATAGAACTATACCGCCATACTCATTTCTCTCGTAATCCAAAGATAGCCCAATACCTCAAGGCATACAAGTATGTCAAGGAGTTTGGTGAGGGTATGGATCGTATCTATCGTGAACTTAATGTCAACCATACTCCCGAGCCAAAGGTTCATCTTGACGCTTTCATATTGAAGGTTACTGTTCGCAAGAATGAGGTTGGGTTGACAGAAAACAACGAAAAGTTGATAGAAAAGGTGTCTGAAAAAGCAGAAAAGGTGTCTGAAAAGGTGTCTGATGTCATGGAAAACGAAGAAAAGGTGATAGAAAACGAGGAAAAGGTGATAGAAAATCACGTTAGGGTGATAGAAAAGGTGATAGAAAAGGCAAATAATCTTGGTGATAGGTTGACAGAAAACAAATTGCAGATTCTCCGTTTGGTGCTAGCCAATCCATATATCACAAAACAAGAAATGGCCGAGGCTGTAAGAATTAGCGTAAAATCCATCAGCGCCAACATCACAGCCATGCGAGGCAAATACCTCAACCGAGTAGGTCCTGACAAAGGAGGTTTCTGGGAGGTGATGATTGAATAGTGCGCAATAAAAAGACAATCAAAATGAACAAAACAACATCTCGTCAACCTCTCTTGGTCTACATAGAGAAAAAAAGATAGTGTTTTGGTTTTTGGATGGTTACAAACAAAAAAAGGAAAAGATAAGAATTATTTCATACATTGAATAAATACGAGTATTTAGTATTTGGAATTGTAATTTCAATAGGTGATTAACAAAACAATCATTATGATAGAACTTAATCTTCAATACATAAAATCCGTGAACTATGCCTTGATAAATAATGGCATAGACATCTGTGAGTCTGCATTGTTATTGTCAAAAGAAAACGACATCAATGACGTTTGTGTGGAATGCAGTGGCGAATACTTTCAGACTACCATAACTCCTATAATACCACTATTACCAGAGGGAAAGGAAGTAAGACTGATCGGTTTTTCCATGAAGCCGTCAGTTAAGATGATGGGGGCTCTTACGGAGAAGGTGAAGACTTGGTTTACCATAGTGGCTTGGTCTGATGCAAATACGCCTGAGCAAAAGAAGGAGATATTCAGAAAGGATTACGAGATAGAATTGATGCCATACGATCAATGGCTTGGCACAAGCATTCTGCCACAGTCGTTAGCCTCATTCGTGACACCTAACCATCCTCTCATCAACAAGGTGGTGCTCAGTGCAGCTAAGGTTCTGAAGGAGATAACTGGCAGCTCGTCACTTTCCGAATATCAGTCCGGAAATACCGCTGATGTTGTAAAACAGATAGCAGCTGTATATGCTGCCCTTCATAGTGAGAATATTGTATATCGTTCTTTACCAGCAAGCTTTGAGGTTATCGGTCAGCGTATAACTCTGCCAGAGCAAGTGCTGTCTTCAAAACTCGGTAACTGCATCGAACTGACAATTCTCTTTGCGAGTGTACTGGAGGCCATTGGCATTAATTCGGCTGTCATTATACAGAAAGGCCATGCGTATCTTGCAGTATGGCTTGTGGACGACTGTTGCCAGTACAGTGTTTGCGATGATGTGTCATACGTAGAGAAGAAATGCTCCAACGGCATCGGAGAAATGCTTGTTGTGGAATCAACGAAGATAACAGACGAGAAAACTTCTTTTGAAGAAGCCATCAAAATTGCGAATCGAAACCTTGCCGACATCTCTCTATTTGAGATGATGATTGACATTCGTAGATGTCGCCTGGAGGGAATACGTCCAATGCCGCAGAGAATCATGAATAACGGCAATTGGGAGTTGCAGGACGTTGAAGGCGTGGAACATGATGAGTGTGTTCTCGATGTTAAGGAACCTTCTCGCTATGACCTTTCGAAAGTTGCCGGCTCTGAGCGTGAACTGTCAAGGTTGGATATCTGGGAACGTAAGCTGTTGGATTTTTCGCTACGAAACAATATGCTTAACCTGTACCTAAGACAGAAAGCTATACAGTTTATATCATTTGATATTGACAAACTGGAAGATCATCTTCAGGATGGTGAGGAATACCTGATAGCAGAAAAACCGAATGTGGATATGCGCTTTGATCAGGAAGAAAGATTGGTGCGATCAAAACTTTATCCTGCGCTACAGGCTCTGATAAGCAATGACATACAGCATCGTTATCTTCATACTTATCAAACGGAACTGGAAACGAAGAATACGCTAAAGAATATTTATCGTGCTGCACGAAATGCCATCGAAGAGACTGGTGCTAATTCCCTGTTCCTCACTATAGGTGCATTGAGGTGGTTTGAGACAGAAAGAAGTGAAACTCCTCGCTATGCTCCTATCCTTATGCTTCCTGTGGAGATGGTATATAAGAAGGGACAGTACTATATTAGAACGAACGATGAGGATATAATGCTCAACGTGACGCTGATAGAGTTCCTAAGACAGAACTATGACATAAAGATTTCAGGTCTTGACCCTCTGCCAAAGGATGAACATGGTGTTGACGTTTCTCTGATATTCGCCATTATACGTGATGCTCTGAAGAATCAGAAACGATGGGATGTGGAGGAAGAAAGCATACTTGGTGTATTCTCATTCTCCAAGTTCTTGATGTGGAACGATATTCATAACCATCGTGAGGAACTGATGGAGAACAAGGTGATAGAGAGTCTTGCGCAGCAACGTCTTACATGGCAACCGGAACCATTGCAGGCAACGCTGCAGGAGAAGGATAAGGTAATGAAACCTGAACAGCTCGCGTTGCCTGTACCTGTTGACTCTTCACAAATGGCAGCGGTATTCGAGGCTGGTCTTGGACATTCGTTCATCTTGTATGGACCTCCAGGAACAGGTAAGTCACAGACTATCACGAACCTCATTGCCAATGCTCTCTTCCAAGGAAAGCGTGTGCTTTTCGTGGCAGAAAAGATGGCTGCACTAAGTGTGGTTCAGAGCCGTCTATCTAAAATCGGCCTAGATCCATTCTGTTTGGAGATGCACTCTAACAAAGCCACCAAGCGTCATATTCTCGATCAGTTAGCCAAGGCTCTCAACGTCAGGCACACCGTAAGCCCAAGCGAATATGCCCACACGTCAGAGTCATTGTTTGAAGAGCGTAGGAAACTGATTGAATACATGGAAGCCCTTCATGAATACAAGGGGGCAGACGGTTTCTCCCTGTACGACTGCATCATCAGATACGAGCTTGATGACTGCAAGCCAATGGATGTTGACATCCTTTCTGACTCCTTTACCGAAAATTTCTCAAAAGACGAGTGGATGAGATACGAGCATCTGCTTGGCGCACGTCTGGAATCTGTGATGAGTATTGTCGGACAGCCTTCACAGAATAGTTTGCTTGGCATGAGCATTGAAGAGGGCGACCTAGCTGGAGAATCAAAACTGCGTGAATCATTGAATGCAGTTTTGCAGATCATCAGCGATGCACAGAAGAATTACGATCAGCTTATTACCGCCTCCCAGAAACGTGATGAGCTGTTGAAGAACAACACCCCGGAAATCTTCAAAGAGGATGCTGAAGAACTATATACGGAATGGCGAAAGGCAAAGGCGAAATGGTTCATACCGAGGTTCTTTGCTAAACGTGCATTCTTAGATAAACTTCGTGGATTCAATCAGTATATAGTTGAGAACGAGGTGGATTCACTTATCTCTTCATTGGCAGAGTACATGAAGCTACATAGGCAGATTGCTGATACACAGAAGGCTATCACAAAGTATTTTGATGCTACATATAGTGATGATATTCTTCCTTTAAAAGAAGAATTGCTCAATATGTCTTCAAAATTGTCTTCATGGAGCAAGAACCTTTCTGGCATACGCGACTGGTATCAGTGGTGTGTGTATAGGAAGGAACTGAAAAATGTTGGCCTTGGTGCAGTGGTTGAACTTATCGAAAGAGAACGTGTCAATGCCCCAGATGTGCTTTCTATGGTGAGAAAGACAATCTTCAAGGCTCTTGCACAGAAGAAGATTGCAGAGAACTCTATACTCAGAACATTTGAGGGAGCGATATTCGATGATACGGTTTCTCTATACAAGAAACTGACTGCAGAGTTCCAGAAGTTGAGTGAATTGGAACTATGTACACGTCTGGCTGACAATGTTCCTCATGTTACAGATAACATAAGCAGCAGTAGCGAGATTGGACTCGTAAGCCGTAACATAAGCAACGGTGGTAGAGGAACGTCGATTCGTGACCTTCTTGACCAGATACCAGAGCTGATAAAGAAACTATGCCCTTGTATGCTCATGAGTCCTATGTCCGTGGCACAATATCTGTCGCTGACGCAGGACAAGTTTGACCTCGTCATATTCGACGAAGCTTCACAGATGCCTACAAGTGAGGCTGTGGGTGCTATTGCGCGTGGCAAGGCCCTGATAGTTGTTGGCGACCCTAAACAGATGCCTCCTACAAGTTTCTTCAGTTCAACAAATGTAAACGAGGATGAAGCGGACATCGATGATATGGAGAGCATTTTGGAGGATTGCCGCACCCTTCAGATTCCTTCTCTACAGCTTAACTGGCACTATCGTTCACAGCATGAATCGCTGATAGCATTCTCAAACAACGAGTATTACGAAGGATCCCTTATCACATTCCCTTCTGTTGATGACAAACAGACGAAGGTACAGTATGTTCCCGTAAATGGTGTGTACGATAAGGGTGGTAAGCGTAGCAACAAAGCTGAGGCAGATGCCATTGTCAATGAGGTCGTTCGTCGCTTGAAGATGGATGATTCAGAGAAGCATAGCATAGGTATTATATCTTTTAGCGTTGTTCAGCAGAACCTGATCGAGGACCTGCTACAGGAGAAAATAGATAAGGACAAGTCTCTCCGTGAGGCAGCAGATGCTCTGTATGAGCCGATATTCGTCAAGAATCTAGAGAATGTACAGGGTGATGAACGTGATATTATCCTCTTCTCAATCGGGTATGGTCCTGATAAGGATTGTAAGGTTTCAATGAATTTCGGACCTCTCAACAACAAAGGTGGTGAGAGAAGACTGAATGTTGCAGTGAGTCGTGCACGTCAAGAGATGATGGTGTTCTCCTCACTGAAATCTACACAGATAGACCTCAAGCGCTCAAAGGCTAAAGGTGTTGAGGGATTGAAACACTTCCTCGAATATGCAGAACAACATATTCTGATACAGGCAGAGAATGCTCTGATATCTTCTGGTGATAGTGTAATCGCCAAACAGATAGCAGAAACCTTGAAAGAAAAGGGATACAATGCTTCAGTTTGTGTAGGTCGCTCGCAGTTTAAGGTGGACGTTGCCATCGCATCAAAGAAGAATCCTGAGATTTACTCGCTCGGAATACTGCTTGATGGTGATGGCTATCACAACACGCAGACAACACGCGACCGTGAGATAGTACAACCTTCCGTTCTTGGTAATCTGAAGTGGCAGATGATGCGTGTATGGAGCATTGACTGGTTCAATAACCCTGATCGTGTCATCAAACGTATCATTAACAGGATAGAGAATGCTCCTGTGGTGGAAGAGAAGTTCGTTGCAAAGAAGTTTGATGCCTCACAGCAGGAAGAAAAGAATGTAACAACAAATGCTATTGACTACGTAGAGTATATTCCTAATCAGAGCGAACTGTCTCAGAATGAAGTCATAGCAGCCTGTATCATCGAAAAAGAACAGCCTATCACTCTCATGCAACTTTGCAGAAGGGTTTGCAGTATGAGAGGTGAAGCCCGTGTTACTCCAACGATGATTCGTGACTTTACAGAAATTGCCAACAGAAGTTTCTATACATGCCCTGACAGAAAAGGTATAACAATATGGAAGGACAAGGAATCGGCTGACTCATACGTAAACTATCGTCCTAATAGCGGCAGGGATGTAACGGACATTCCACTTGTAGAGATAACGAATGTCGTAATTGAATCTGTAAGGGAGCAGTTCTCCATAGACATGGATTCCCTGTCTCTCATCGCTGCAAAAAAACTAGGATTTGCACGTAGAGGTACAAAGGTCGATGAGGCTCTCAATATAGCCATTGATCAAGCAATTAATAAAGGCATCATACAGAATAGTGATGGCAAATTGCACATTTAATAAATTGCTTATGACGAAATAGGTAATATAATAGTGTTTGCAAAATAAAGGATGAGAAAGAAGATATTTGAGATAATAGAATTGAGTGAGGACAACAATCTCATTTCTAACATATATGATAGGATAATGCAGGCGGCAATAGTTGTCAGCATTATTCCGCTGATGTTTCGTAGTCATAATGCGGTTTTCACAACAATAGAATCTGTTGTGACAATTCTGTTTGTGGCCGATTATTTGGTGCGTTGGGCAACAGCAGATCTTAGAAGCGGAAAAAGTGGTATAAGGGCTTTTGTAATGTATCCTTTTACTTTGATTGCTATTATTGATCTCATAACGATTCTTCCCGCAATCAGCTATGTGAATGACTCACTAAGAGTGCTAAGAACATGGCGTCTATTGCGTATTCTCCGTATCGCTAAGGTGTTCAAATATTACGAACCACTACAAATTGTTATGGAGGTGTTCAGAAAGAAAGCCCCTGTGCTGTTGACGGTTGTCGGCTTTGCCTTGTTCTACATATTTGTTACGGCATTGTTCATGTTCAACGTAGAGCAATCTATGAACCCAGGAACAGGAGAACTGTTCTTTGACGATTTCTTTGATGCCCTTTATTGGTCAACATGCACATTAACCACAGTTGGATATGGTGACATCTATCCTATATCTAATATTGGTAGAGTGGTAAGCATGATTTCAGCCCTCGTTGGAATTGCTATTATCGCTTTACCTTCGGGAATAATTACTGCAGGATACATGGAAGAAGTAAACGAAAGGAAGAATGGACATACGAATCAGTAATCTACTTTTAACATTTGTATTATGCTCTATTAGCATCATCTCCTTCACCGAGAGCATGAACAACGACACATCGAACATTATCATTCTTTTGCCCTCGTACCACCGCATCATCCACAAGGTAAAGCCTACTTTCGACCGTGAGCATCTGAAATTCTGCTTCCCGAATGGGTTTGTTGAGAAGGTGAAGATTGATAAGCATTTGCGACAGAAAATGATGCTGGCGTGAAGTTAATTGAAATAAAGTTAAACGACATACAATGGAATTACTCGACATCCGCCAACTGATAGGCGAAGCAACAGAATACGATAAGAAGCAGGCTGTAGAGGTGAAGAAACCAAAGAGCTGGTGCAAGAGCGTGAGTGCCTTTGCCAATGGTATCGGCGGTAAGCTCGTCTGGGGCATCGCTGATGATGATACATTGCTGGGACTTGCTGATGCAAAAGGCGATTCGGAAAAAATCAGCGAGACTATCAAAAGCCACATCGACCCTATACCCAACTTCAAGCTTTCGTTCGCCAAGTGCGAGGACAAGGAGTTTGTGATACTCGATGTAATGCCAGGTGATCAGACACCTTATTATTACATCGGTGATGGACAGATGCAAGCCTTTGTGCGTGTGGGTAATGAGAGTGTGGCGGCAAGTGTGGCGAAACATAAGGAGCTGGTGCTGAAGGGTTCCAATGTGTCGTATGACAGCCAAGTGTCTCGCTGGAGATTTGAGGACATGGCATTCACCGTTTTACGTGCCACCTACTTCAAACGTACCAATCGCTCGTTTGAGGACAGCGACTACGAATCGTTCGGCATCGTCAACGAGAAGGGCGAACTCACTAATGCCGGTGCCCTTCTTGCTGACTACTCGCCTGTGCGTCATTCACGTCTTTTCTGTACTCGTTGGAATGGAGTGGACAAGGCAAATGGCGTAATGGATGCTATGGACGATGAGGAATACAGCGGCAGTTTGGTCACGCTGCTGCAAGCAGGTATGGACTTTGTCAAACGAAACTCCAAGAAGGCTTGGCGCAAGACCCCCGATAATCGTCTTGAATTTCCAGAATACCCGGAACGTGCCGTGGAAGAAGGATTGGTGAACGCTCTCATTCATCGAAATTATCTGGAGTTGGGAAGTGAGATACACATTGACATGTATGATGATCGACTTGAGATATTCTCGCCAGGTGGACTTATGGACGGCGGTTCCATCAAAGACATGGATGTGATGAACATGGCCTCTCGCCGAAGAAACCCTGTTCTGGCAGATGTGTTCAACCGATTGAAGTATATGGAGCGTAGAGGCTCTGGTTTCAAGAAGATTATCTCTGCCTATAAAGAACATGAAGGTTATAAAGATGGATTTGATCCAGCTTTCTCAACTCCATGGGACTGTTTTGTGCTTACATTGCCAAAGTTTAATGTAGATGGCATTGAAGGCGTCTATATAAGTAATGGAGATGACGCTGGAGATATTAATGAGCAGGGTGGTCAGAAAGGCGACTTTACAGAAACTTTACAGAAACTTTACAGAAACCTTACACAAACAGACAGAAAAATCATTGAGTTAATAGTGTCTGATAATTTCATTACAACCACACAGATGGCTGCTCATATAGGGAAATCACGGCAAACGATTGCAACGAGAATGAAGGAACTGCAAGACAGGGGTATTGTTAAGCGGAATGGCCCTGATAATGGTGGCTTTTGGGAAATTGTCAAATGATTAGAATATGCCCAACTCGAATCTCACCAATGCCCGCTCCGTGAGCACCCGCAAAAGAATGCCCGGTGTGACCGAAAGGAATTTAAGAATATGAACAATATCATAAGAATGTTAATTGATGTATTCAAAACAAGAAAAGATAGGCAACCTCTAAAAATTAATTCGTTGGTAATGAAATAAATGTATTTTTTAAGTTATTATTGAATATAAATCGGTTTTTATTTTTTTATTATGATTTCAATACAGAATCTTTCGATACATTTCACCGGACGGGACCTTTTCTCCGACATTAACTTCATGATTCGTGAGAAAGACCGCATCGGCCTCGTCGGGAAAAACGGAGCGGGGAAGACCACGCTAATAAAAATCATCGCCGGCCTCGAACAGCCGTCGCACGGCAACGTCGTCATGTCGGATGACGTCACTGTCGGCTACCTCCCGCAGGAGAAAAACATCCATTCCACAAAGACCGTCCTCGATGAGACGATGACCGCTTTCGACGAATATCATCAGATTGAGAAGCGGCTTGCGCAGCTTCAGGAAGAACTGTCGGAACGCACTGATTACGAAAGTGCCGGTTACCAGAGACTTTGCGAGAAGATGAGCGCGTTGAACGAGCGTCTCACTCTCATCGGCGGGCATTCGATAGAAGGCGAGGCGGAGCGTATCCTCGTCGGCCTCGGCTTTGACCACGACGACATGTGCCGCGCCATGAACGAGTTCAGCAACGGCTGGCAGATGCGTGTGGAACTCGCGAAGATTCTTCTGCGTAAACCGAACCTGCTTCTCCTCGACGAGCCGACCAACCACCTTGATATTGAGTCAATTCAGTGGCTTGAGGGTTATCTGAAGAGTTATTACGGCTCGATTTTCATGGTGTCGCACGACCGCGCCTTCCTCGACCATATCACGATAAGGACGATAGAGATTTCCGGCGGGAAGATCTACGATTACAAATGCGCTTACACAGAGTTTGTGGAGCGTCGCGAGGAACGCATCGACTTGCAGAAGGCTGCGTATGACAACCAGCAGCGTGAGATAAAAGACATCGAGGCGTTCATCGAGCGTTTCCGTTACAAGGCGACGAAGGCAAAGCAGGTGCAGTCGCGCGTGAAACAGCTTGAGAGGATGGACATCGTTGAGATCGACGACCGCGACAAGTCGGTGATGCACTTCAAGTTCCCGCCCGCGCCGCATTCCGGCAAGGTGACACTCGAACTGAATCATGTTGGGAAATGTTATGATGAGAAATGTATCCTCAACGATATCAATCTGTTGATTCCCCGTGGCGAGAAAATAGCCTTCGTCGGACGTAACGGCGAAGGGAAATCAACGCTGTCGAAAATCATCGCCGGTGTGCTCGATTATACTGGCGAGGTGAAGCTCGGACATGAAGTGAAAATCGGATATTACGCTCAGAATCAGCAAGATATGCTCGATCCGGAGAAGACGGTCTTTGAGACGCTCGACGACGTGGCGACCGGCGACATGCGCGTGAAGGTGAAGTCGCTGCTCGGCGCGTTCCTTTTCAGCGGCGAGACGATCGACAAGAAAGTGAAGGTGCTTTCGGGCGGCGAGAAGGCGAGGCTCTCTCTCGCCAAGATGCTTCTCTTCCCGACGAACCTGCTGATTCTCGACGAACCGACTAACCACCTCGACATGCTCTCAAAGGACATTTTGAAATCGGCTTTGATACAATTCGATGGTACTCTGATAGTTGTGTCGCACGACCGCGACTTCCTGCAAGGCCTGACGAACAAGGTTTATGAATTTAAAAAGCCTCATATCAAGGAATATATCGGCGATATTTATGATTTCCTCGAAGAGAAACGCATCAAGGAACTCGATGATTTGAACCGCAGACAGAAGTCGCAGCAACAGGAGGTGCAGGTTTCTCAAAGCAAGGTCGATTATGAAGCCAAGAAGAAAGACGACCGCGAGAAGAAACGTATCGAAAAGGAAATCAAGAGGTTGGAGGAGGAGATAGAGAAACGTGAGCAGGAACTCGCCACGCTTGACGAGATTATGGCCGACCCGACTTCGCATCCCGAAGTGAAAATCGACGATGATTTCTATTGGTCATACGGCAAGAAAAAAGAGGAACTCCAGAACCTGATGGACAAATGGGGAGAGTTAGCGATGTGAAAATTTTGATGAAAACAATTATTTTTTTTTGAAAAAATATTACTTTTGCAAAAAAATAAAATATGAAAGTTGGAGATAGCGTTTTGGTTTCACCTGACCTTACAAATGAAGTCAATTGGATTGTAGGTCAAGTAATTGAAGTTGAAAATAATTCATTTATCGGTATTGTGATTTCTGTAAAGACCGATGCTGGTGATATTTTTTTCGGACCACAAGAACTTTTTAAATTTGTTGCATAATGTATGCTTTAAGTTTTGATATGTATGTTTCTAATCTGAAAGTGTATTATGGTATGCATTACCACAATGCATATTATGAGATTAAGAAACTTCTTCTGAAAGATGGTTTCGAGTGGATTCAGGGGAGTACATATATGACGAGAAGCGACAGTTTGGTGAATCTGACAAAAGCCATTATGGATTTGTCGAAGGTTGACTGGTTTAAAAAGTCAGTGCGCGATATCAGAGGGTATCGTGTTGAGGATTGGTCGAATTTCACCGAAATAATCAGGAATTCTTAATTTTATTTTCCAATGGGTTCGCGTAAATCCCGAGCAGAATCTCTGTGAAGCGCGGTTCCGCTTCGCTGCCGAGTTCTTCGTGGAGCTTCGAGAAAATTTTGTCGCAATACGCTTTGAAAATGTTTTTATCCTCTTCGGTATAATGACTTCTAAATGTAGAAGTGCCTGACAACCAGTCGTATGCAATGAAATTATTAGGATAAAGCCTGTAGTTTTCGTATATTCTTTTGTCAATCAAATCGGCAACCGCTTGAATTATTTCACGTTTGTCAGCACCTTCGTATTCGTTCAGGTCTTTTCTCGTGATGCTTCGGCAGATCGCGATGTTCATGACGCCTTTCTTCTTCCAGATGCCGGAAATCATGCTGTCCATGTCTTCCATCGGCTGTTTCTCGTATTTGCCGTCGCGTTCGGTGAAGTAACGCTCGCGTGCCTTCATCATGGCGCAAGGCTCGAATTCGTATGACGTGGCAACCGGCGTGATGTTGAGTTCCGAAAGGTTGGTAATCAAGTCGTTACGGTCGCCTGACATAGAAAACATCGTGATGATGCCGTGGTCGGTCTTGTCGTTGCCGTCTTTTGTCCGGCCGTTGCGCTGCGCGATCCACACCGATTGATTATCTTTAATAAGGTATCTTATATAGTCGGAGAGATGTTGCGAATTCTTGGCTAACTCTCTGATATTCTGTGACCTTTCGACTTTGAACATCTTGTTTGCCTTGCTGAAAATCTCAATGGTCTTGTTTAGAATCAGGTTGCTGCCAAAGGCGATGTTGCATGAGTTGAGTCCGTTTTCAATCATGCTGATCTGAAGCATGAAGGCATCAAGGGTGATGTCGCGGTGATTGCCTGTGAAAAGATAAGGCTTTCCATTTTTAATTGTCTCAAATCCTTGTGTTTCAATGGCTTTCATGGAATTTGACACAATCCATCTTTTGCATTGAGACATTATTTTCTGCTGCAGCTCGTCAGATGTTTTTATGGTGAGAAGCATTTCTCTCGCTTCATCGAAGTTTTCTTCACCGAAGACAAGTTTGACAATCTTTGCGGCGGTTTCGTCTTCGTAAAGGAGCCGCATCGCTGCCGGGATTTCTTCTGTCGTGAATGACCTTATATCTTCAAATTGCTCTGGTATCATGATTGTCGTTTTTATATTAATCTTTCCCAACTGTCAGTGTGAATTTGGCGAAAGTCTTTTCCGTACTTGTGTCTGAAATGATGAATTTTGCTTCAAACATTTCATTTTCAGTGACTTTTGTGTCGAATGAAAATAAAATTTCATTGTTGCTCGTTGGTTTCACCATATCGAAAAACCTGAGGTTTCTGATGTTTGTAATTTTTACTTTTTCATTGATTTTCAATTCAATAAGTTCTCTTGCCATCTCAATCATGCACGCGCCGGGAAGCACGGGGTTGCCTTCAAAATGAACCTTGAAAATCATATTTTCCTTGTCCAATCCTACAAGATATCCGTTCCCTGTGGCTCCATTTATTTTATATAATCCGTCGAACATATTGATTGTCAATTAAATAATTTATTTGCACTCATTTAACTAAAAATACGACACCGATAACTATCAAAATCACGCCGATCCATCTTGTCAGCGGAATGGTTTCGTGGAAAACAAACAAAGCGGCGGCCATCCCGAAGATGTAGCTGATGCTTGTGATAGGGTATGCAACCGAGAAATCGTAGTTTTTCAGCATGTTGAAATAAAGAAGAACCGCGAAAACGAAACTGCCCCCGCAGCAATATAACGGCCAGTTAATCAATGCTTTCTTGAACCATTCCCAAGTCCATGAGAATACTCCGAGACTTTCCATGGAAAGTTTCAGGAAAACTTGTCCGCCTGCCAAAAAAACGCTCTGTAAAACCGCTATTGTAATCAATCTTAGCATTTTGTATATTTTTAGTCTTATTTAAACGCTTGTAAATCAATGTAATGTTTGTCTTGTCATGTCAGTGCGATCTTCATGTCACCTTCTGCCATTAGTTTCCCGTTGCAGAAAACCTTCGCGTTGACAAGTGTCACGTTGAAAACCACGCTCACGATGCTGACCTTTGTGACTAAAGTGTCGCCAACTCTTGGTGAATCAAAGAATTGCATGTTTTTTATGCCGCCGATGACACCGATTTTGACCGGCTCGTTGTTGAGCAGTCCGAGATAGCCGATTCTCGCGGCGCATGTCTGCGCGATGTTTTCCATCATCCCGCTTTCTGTCATCACATCGCCGGAACGGAAGATGTTGTCTTCCTTGAAGGTCAGTTCTGATGTCGCGCCGTCGTCGTCACACTCCGTCAGTCGGTCAACCATCACGAAAGGTCTTCTTTGCGGAATCAGGTCTGATATGTCAAAATCGTTGATGTTCATTATGTTGGAATCAAAAAACTCATTAAATGAAAATTTTTTTGGTGTTTTCATCAAGTATATAAGCCTCCGTTGACGGAAATCACGTTGCCTGTCACGTATGACGCACCTTCAGATGCGAGGAATGACGCGACAGCTGCGACTTCCTCCGGCTGACCGAAACGTCCCGCCGGGATGTTGGCTTTCAGCGATTTCTCATCGAGGTCTTTTGTCATGTCTGTCGCGATGAAACCTGGTGCGATGGCGTTGACGGTGATTTTCCTTGAGGCGACTTCTTGCGCCAAGGCCTTTGTCGCGCCTATGACCGCCGCTTTCGCTGAAGAATAGTTCGTCTGTCCCGGAAGACCTTTCAATCCCGACAACGATGCCATGTTGATGATCCTGCCCCAACGTTTTGTCATCATGGTCTTGACGAGACGTCGCGTGACATTGAAAAATCCACCTAAAGTGGTGTCAATCACGCTGTTCCATTGCTCGTCTTCCATGAAAACGAACACGTTGTCCATCCTGATTCCGGCGTTGTTCACCAAAACCGCGATGTAATCTTCCGGATGTGACTCGCTCCATGCGTCCAACGAGGCCTCGATTGCCGCTGCATCGGTCACATTGAATTTTATCAATTCCGCCTTGCCGCCATGTGTTTCAATGGTGGCCTTGACTTCCAAAGCAGCTTCGTCGTTTGAATTGTAATTTATTATCACAGGAAATCCGTCTTTCGCCAAAGCTATGCAGATGGCCTTGCCAATGCCTCTCGAACCTCCCGTTACTAATGCGTATCTCATTGATTATATTAGTTTTAACAATAAATCATTTCTGTTTTTTAAATGTCTTCAATATGTGAAGGCACTGATTTTACATAAATTTTATGGTCAGTATCGACAATTTTTCTTGCACAAAAAGCAAACAATGGCTTCTTTAAAATCGTACTGACTTTTTTAATCTGGCAAAGATAGGGAAAAAATGAATTGGGACGACTAAATGTCCTTAAATTTTCCGTGCCTGTAAAGCATGAAGGCCGTCATCGTGACTCCGAGGACTCCGTGGAGATTTAAATTCTGTCCCGTCATGTAAAGATTCGGGATGGACGTGTTCGGGGCAAGCACCGTCATCAGTGGGTTGTTGCAGTCTTTCCTGATCCCGTAGGCCGAGCCTTCGACGGCGCCGGTGTAGTCGCGGTAGGTGAGTGGGGTGGAGGTGTGAAACTCCTCGATGTTCCCTTTGAGTTCGGGGAGGTGCCCCGTCGCTTTCTCGATGCATCTCTCCGCAAACTCGCGTTTCATCTCCTCGTATTCCCCGCCTCTGCGCCCGACTTTCGTGCCTTCCCATCTCGTCATTTCGTCCCAGTACATCGGCATCAAAATGTCAATGTTTCTTGTAAACATGCTTCCGTCTGCCGGCACCTGATAACTTATCATCAGACTTCTGCTGCTTATATCAGGTTGATATTCAGACTGTTGCCAGATGCTGTCGAAGCTGTTGTGTATGTAGATGTTACGATTTTTGTAAGGTACAACGCCGTCTCTTAGTTTCATGTTCACGGTGAACATCCCGTATGTGTTGCCGAGGTTCGCGATGCGTTTTCTGAAGATGTTTCTTATCAGGCTGCCTTCTTTTGGAACCAGGTCTAACGTCAGTTTCGGATGAATGCTTGAGATGAAGATTTTTCCTTCGATTGCCTCATCTCCGTCATTTATCTCAATGGCTTTTATAACACCTTCATTTTCAATGAATTTGGTGACTTCGGCGTTGGTGATGACATCTCCGCCGAAACTTCTGATTCCTTCAGCGAGTCGGTCTGCGATCTGCATTCCGCCTCCTTCGAGCCGCCATGCGCTGCGGATAAACGAGCTGTTGATCTGTGCGAAAGTGTAAAGCGGAAGCGTCTCAGGACGCAGCTCCAATTTCATCGAAGTGCCGGAAACAACGCCGATGAGTCTGTCATCTTTTATCGTTTCTTTCAGGAACTGATATGCTGAACGCGCAAACAAATCCATCGTGTTTGAATGTGCTGCGTCGTTCAAGACATTGAAGATGTTGTCGCCGACAGCCTCAAGGAATCTTGCATATTTGAAAACGCCTTCAGCACTTTCTTTGCTTATCTCGTGACCGTTTGATTTGTAATCAGTTATGATCCTTTCGGCGAAATTGTCAAAGCCGTTGGCAAAGAAATAATGCTCATCACCGACGATGACTTCATCGAAAGCGTCATTGTCGAGACGTTTCCATGGCAAATCCAAAAGGTCGAGTTCCTTGAAGAGCGTGTTCAGCGGCTGACCTTCATCAAGACCGCCAACGTAATGAAAACCAGTGTCATACAATATGCCGTTTCTTCTGAAGGTCTGAAGGCATCCTCCGATGCGGCTGTCTTTCTCAAGCACGCAGACTCTGTTGCCTTTCTTGGCCATTAGATAACCAAATTCCAGACCCGCCAAACCGGCACCTATTATGACAAAATCATACATTGCAATCAAATCTTCATATAAAAAGACTTGTATCAATCTCATTTTCAGAGATTTAATACAAGTCTGTATCAAGTTGTCTTATGCGTTGACTTTTTCGAAAATGAAGTCGTACAGTGCGTCGAAGGTCTTGATTTTTGACACTTCTGTGCCAAGGATTTTCACGCCGAATGTCTCTTCGATGAGCGCGACCATGTCAACGAGGCTGAGGCTGTCAAGTTCGAGCGTCTTCTTGATGTCTCCGTCCGGTTTGATGTCTTCGATTTCAACTTCAAATTCGTCAGCTAAGATTTCATTTGTCTTTGCGATTAGTTCTTCTTTTGTCATAGTGAAAAAATTTTAATGGTTAATTATAAATTTCTGATTATCAATGTTGAATTTGTTCCTCCGAAGCCGAATGAGTTCGACAGGAACGTGTCGAATTTCTTTTCTATTCTCTTGTTCGGGATGTTGAGTTTCGCCGAGTCTTCGTCAGGGTTTTCGAAGTTGATGTTGGCTGCGATGAATTCGTTCTTCATCATGAGCATCGAATAGATGACTTCCGATGCGCCCGCCATCCACATCTCGTGTCCTGTCTGTGACTTCGTCGAGGTGACTTCCGGGCAGTTGTCGCCGAAGACGTTGTAGATTGCCTTGGCTTCGTTTCTGTCGCCTACCGGTGTTGATGTGGCGTGTGCGTTGATGTATCCGATTTCGCGGATGTCGATGCCAGACTCTTGGATGCACATCTTGAGCGAGCGGCTCGGTCCGTCAACGTTGGGGACGGAGATGTGGTCGCCGTTCGACGAGAACCCGTAGCCAAGCACTTCGCCGAGGATTGGTGCGCCGCGTCTCACCGCCGACTCATAGCTCTCGATGATGACTGTGGCCGCGCCGCCGCTCGGGATCAGTCCGTCACGGTCGCGGTCGAACGGCCTTGAAGCCTTTGTCGGCTCGCTTTCACGGATCGAGAACGCGCTGATCCCGTCGAAGCTTCCGATGGAAAACGGGTTCACTTCCTGTGCGCCGCCGCAGATGACACAGTCCTGAAGTCCGTTCCTGATGAGGAGCGCACCCAGCCCGATGGCATGCGAGCCGCTGGCGCAAGCACCTGACACCGTGAGGTTTATGCCTCTCAGCTTGAAGATGCATGAGAGGTTCATGGTGACAGTCGAGTTCATCGACTGGAAGATGGCGCCGGAGCCGACGAGGGTCGTGTCTTTCTTCTCACGCATGGTATCGACAGACTTCACCACCGCGTCGGCGGTGCTGTCGTTGCCGTAAAGCAGCCCGACTTCATGTGTGTTCAGGTAATCCTGGTCAAGACGTGCGTTTTTCAACGCTTCGGCTGTCGCGACGTAAGCGTATTTGGCCTGCTCCGGCATATAGACGCGCTGGTTTCTGCTCAGCTGTCCCTTCAAATCCGGCACCTCGATAAATGCTGTCAGTCCCGAACGGAATCCCATCTCTTTTCTGGCAGGGTCGAAGATGATGCCCGACTTGCCGGTATATAACGAATCGCGGACCTCATCGAGGTTCTTGCCAAGGCATGAATAAATGCCCATTCCTGTAATTACTACTCTTCTTTTCTCCATATATGTTTATATTTTCAGATTGTTGTCAAGTGTCAGATACAACTCGTTTCTCAGTTTTAAAAGCTCGTTCAGTTTATTGTAGTTCTTCTTTTTCGTGATGAAGAATTTTGTCTGTTTCACCCAGGTCTTGAATTCTTTAATGTAATGCAGTCCGAACAATGTTGACGGGACGAGCAAAACTGCATGGCACAGCGCCACAATCCATCCGAGGTAGATCCATTCGAGGACGATGAACAGCGTCCAGAACAGAGGCAGGGAATAAAGCGACATCATGGCGAAGCGCACACCGCTGGTGAACATGGCGGCTTTCCCGCCTTTTCTCTTGAATCTCTGCGCGATAGGCTCGACGGAATAATAAACCAAGACGTTGGGAATCATTGATATTACGAAAATCGGCAGAAGCAAGGCGAAGGCGATGCCCATGAGCACCGACGAGAATCTGCTGTCCTGGCGGTCGAGGTCTTCCTCTTTGATTTTGTATGAAATGAATTTGTTTCTTAGCTCAATCGCTCTTTCGTAAATCTGTTTTGAAAGTTCCGGATTCTCCGCTTTCAGCCTGTCGAGTTCGGCCACGAGTTTCTTGTCGGCAAATAGCTTTTCTGGCAGGACATGCGGGTTCACGTATAGTCGTTGCGCATATTTTATCCCGTATGTATTTCTCAGGTAATCAATGGCTTCGTAGTTTTCGAGGTCGTTGATGTTGAGCATCAGTTCCTCGATTTCCTGTCTCACCAGATGATTGACGGTACGTTGTGCTGTCCTCGGTTTTTCTTTGTAAAGTTCGTAATATGTTTTCAGTGAGACGGGTTTGCCGAATTTCAGGAGCATGTCGGTGCGCATCCCGAAGTAGTCGCTGTAATGGTTGCACATCGGCAGGATGACGATGTCTTTCTTGAAATTGTCGCGTTCCGCCGTCTCGAAAGCCATTTTTAGATATGCCGACGAGAAGTCGCCGAGCCACCGTTTTGTCTGGTTTATCCCTTCCGGGAAGATTGCCACGGCATGTCCGCCGAGTAGCCTGTCGCCGGCCTCCTTGAACATGATGTCGTTGTATTTCAAGGTGTCTTCGCCGTCAACATCGAGCCTGTAGGCCGGAAGCAGGTACAGCGACCGCAGGATCCTGCCAACAAAACGTCTCCTGAAAATGTCGCCGCGCGTGAAGATGGTGACGACCCTGTCGTTGAACGAGAAAAGTATCCCCAACGGGTCGTTTAGCGCGTTCTGATGGTTTGACACTATTAATAAAGGTGTGTGTACCGGCGGGATGTTTTCTTTGCCAACCAAATATATATGCCTGTAATACAATACATTATGGAAAAATCTGATTGTGCTGCTCAGTAACCAGTACAACCTTTTTTTGATTTTAGACGTAAATCTTAATTTTTCCATGACTGCTAAAAATGAACTGCAAAGATATATATAATATGTGTAGTGGTGAACAAAAAACCTCAACTTTATGTTGAGGTTTTTTGTTGCTTCGTTGAAAAGTCTTATTGTATCACGGAGAAAGGCATCAGAGCCTGTATCCCGTCGAGACTTTCGATGCTCTCCATCGCTTGCAGATATTTGTAGTTGATGCCCAGACGTTTCTGTAGCAGCGACTTCGTGTAAGGCTCCTGGATGTTTCCACTCAGCAGCTGTTGCATCAGGTCTTTCTGCTTGGGATAATATTTGAATGAGTAGTCCGTCAATCCGGCTTGTTGCGCGGCGTATTCGATGGCTTTGTCGATGCCGCCGATCTCATCGACGAGGCCTAATTCAAGGGCGTCGGTGCCCGACCACACGCGGCCCTGCCCGATGGAATCGACATACGACTGGCGCAGTCCGCGGGTGCGTGCCACAAGTGCGGTGAAGTCGTCGTATGTCTCGCCGACATGTTTCTGGAGCATCGACATCTGGTAAGGTGTCAGCGGCTGTGTTATTGTGCCGAAGTCGGCGTTCTCGTTGGTCTTCACTCCGTCGAAGGTGAGTCCTATCCTGTCGTTCAGGAATTTCTTCGCGTTGGGGAAGGTGCCGAACACGCCGATGGAGCCGGTGAGTGTCGTGGCGTCGGCGAAGATGCGGTCGCCTTCGCTCGAGATCCAGTAGCCGCCCGATGCGGCGTAGTTGCCCATCGAGATGATGAACGGCTTCTCCCGTTTCGCGAGCTCGACCTCTCTCCTGATGACTTCGGATGCGAGTGCGCTGCCGCCCGGTGAGTTGACTCTCATCACGATGGCCTTGACCTTGTCGTCTTCGCGTGCCTCGCGGATGGCCTTTGACAGTGTGACTGAGCCGATCTTGTCGTTGTCGCCCTCACCGTCGAAGATCTGCCCCGATGCGTAGATGACTGCAACCTTGTCTGGCTGTGACTTTTTGGTAGGTCTCGCGCTTGCGTATTGTGAGTTGCTCAGAATCTCAATCTTGTCTTTCTTGGCGATGCCGGCCTTCTCCTTGATCTTGGCAATGATCTGGTCTCTGTAGAGAAGCCCGTCGATGAAGCCTTCCTCAAGTGCCACATCCGCGTCGAAGGCGAGGCTCAGGTCGTCGGCCAGCTCGTTGATCCTCTCGATGCTCACGCCTCTTGTCGCGCTGATGTCGCTCACAATCTTAAACCACACCGAGCCGAGCAGCTTCTCGTATTGCTCGCGGTTGGCGTCGCTCATCTTGTCGAGGAAATACGGCTCCACCGCGCTCTTAAACCTGTTGTTCGGCCCTCTGACGATCTGCATCTCGATGTCGAGCTTGTCGAAGAGGTGCTTGTAGAACATCACCTGTGACGCCATGCCGTGGATGTCGAGCATCCCTTGCGGGTTGATGTAGATCTCATCCGATGCCGTGGCGAGGTAATAGGCGTTCTGCGCCATCGTCTCGGCATATGAGATGACGAATTTGCCCGACTCGCGGAACTTGACGAGACGGTCTCTTATCTCTTCGATGTTCGCCGATGAGGTGCCTATTGATGAAAGCTCAAGGAAAATGCCCGCGATGTTGGGGTCTGTTGCAGCCGCGTCGATGTTGGCGAGGATGTCGTTCATGCCCGCCATGTCTGACTGCTCGAGGCTCATGCTCAGGCTTGAAAGAGCGGCTGTCAGGTTGTCCTCGTTGCTTCTTTCAGGAATGTCGTAATCTAAATTCATGTACAAGACAGTCTTCGGGACTACCGTCACCGTTTCTTTTGAACTGCTTATTGATGAACTGATTGAGCCTATTAGGATGAAGAATACCAGTACGAGCATCAATGCCGAGCCGAGGCATGACGCGAACATGAATTTGAAAAACTGCTTCATATTTTATCTGTTAAAATTTCGGCAAAGATATAGTTTTTTTTTATATTTTTGCGCTTTATTTCTGAAAAAATAATGGCTTCTGAAACTGTATTCATTTTGGTCGGTTCAAATGTCGGAGATTGTGAAATGCTTGTAAATCAAGCTGTCATGAGGATGGCTGACATTTGTGGAAAGGTTGTGGCAAAGTCACCGGTTTACGAGTCGGAGCCGTGGGGCTTTGAGTGTGAGCAGTGGTTCCTGAATCAGGTGGTGAAGATTGAGACCATGCTTGGGCCTGATGAGTTGATGAAGCGGCTTCTCGCCATCGAACTCGAACTCGGACGCGACAGGGTGACGCCGCATGAAGGCTATGCTTCACGCACGATGGATCTTGACATACTTTATTTTGGGAATCATATCATTGAAACAGAATATGTTACAGCACCACATCCGCGCCTTCATCTGCGCCGATTCGCTCTGTTGCCGCTCTGTGACCTGTGTCCGGAGATGGTTCATCCGCGTCTGAAAACGACAAACGCCGAGCTGCTTCAGATGTGTCAGGATAATGGTGTCGTTAAAAAAATGAACTATGAAATATAACTATATCGCTATCGAAGGCACGATGGGGGCGGGCAAGACGACTCTCTCTCACTTGATTGCCAATGACTTCAACGGAAAGTTGATCCTTGAAGAGTATGAACCTGACAAGAACCCGTTCCTGGCAAAGTTCTATAATGAGCCTGACAAATACGCTTTCCAGGTTGAGATGACATTCCTGGCTCTCCGCTATCAGCAGCTCAAGGACAAGCTCGGCAACCTCGACCTCTTCCACGACTTCATAATCTCCGACTATTATGTCGCGAAGTCGCTCATCTTCTCGCGCGAGAACCTCCAGCCTGACGAATACTCGCTTTTCTCAAGATTCTTCAACATCATCTTCTCGAATGTCCCGAAGCCCGAGCTGATGGTCTATCTCTATCTCGATGTTGACCATCTGCAGCATAACATCAGGAAACGCGGGCGAGAATACGAGCAGAAAATCGACGACTCGTACCTTGAGAACCTGCAGAAAGGCTATTTCGACTTCATCAAGCAGCAGAGTGACATGCGCATTTTGATATTGGACACCAACAACCTTGATTTCGTGGCGAACAGGAAAGACTACGACAAGATCATTGAGGCCATCGACCAGCCGTATGATGTCGGCATTCACCGCTTAGTGCTTTAGATAACAGACAAGATAAAAAAAGGAGGCTCACCGCAAAGTGAACCTCCTTTTTTGCAATACGGTGCTATTTCATTTCGGTGTTGATTGTCACACCGGCACGTCTGAGCTGTGAGAACAAACTCTTTATTTCAGGATATTTAGCCACGAGACTATTTAATGAGGCTCTTCTGTCGCTTGCATTCTTGAGCTGTTCGACGATGTTGTCTTTGTCCTTGATGTCAGAACATTTGATGGCTCTGTAGAGGCCTTCCCAGTCACCGCCATTTGCAACCACTTCGATTTTAGCGTCTCCAATCTTGTCTCCGAGTTCGTCCTTGACAAATTCGGCCGCGATGTTGGCGCGGTCTTCGGCGAGTTTCTGGTTCTTTTCTTCCGAGCCTTCTGGTGAAGCGTATCCTTCAACGATGATGCTGCTGATCACGTATCCCTTTTCAAGGTCGTAGGCGGCTCTTGCAATGGCGTTCTTGTTTGCCTGATTGTCGATTTTCTTTGATGTGCTGACAGGGAACATTATGTCTGTGTAATTCTGGTGTGCCATTTTTCCTTTTACATCAACCTTATCGACTGGCACATAAACCGTATCGGTCTTCTTTGGGCATGAGCATTGAATGATCTGAGGTGTCATTTTTTCCATGAGTGCTTCTTTCTTTGCCTTTCTCTCGCATGATGTGTTGAGTTTGAAGCGGACACCGGCGTTGGCTCTCACCATCCAGTCGTCATGTTTCCCTGATGCGACACCATCAAGAAGATCTGTGTTGCAGTACGATACTGTTCCGTCGAAGAAGAGGTCGATGCGTTTGTTCATCCTGTATGTCAGCTCGAGGCCCATCGGGACTTCGGCGACAACGCGTCTGTCTTGTAGTCCGTTGCCTTTGATGTTCGCATTGCCTTTGTCGTATCCGTATCTGAATGTATTCCCGCCTTTGACGGTTGTGACTCTGTATTGGATGGCACCGAAGCCGATGTGTGGGGTCAAACCGAACTTGCGGTCTTCCTTGTAATTGAAGGCGTTCATGAGGTCAATGCCGAAATTGACTGTTGTCGAAATGTAATCAGCCTCGTTGATTGCGAAGAAGTTGTCTTTCTCTCCTTTGTATGAGCCATAACCAATCTTTCCGAATACGGTCATGAAGTTATGGAATGCGTAACCGACACCGATGTTGGCGTTGCCTTTAACGTCGCGTCCTTTCCATGCCTTGTTGTCGCCGAACAAGTAGTTCGCGCCGCCGTCCACCGTGAAATACCAATAGTTGCAGTATTCGTTATCATCGTAGCCGTCTGCTGATTTTGCGGCACTTCTCTTGATGCTGTATCTTGCGCCAATGTTCAAGTTGCTGATCCAGTCGTTGTGTTTGCCTGCAGGGAAGCAGTCAATGCGATCGGAGTCAGCGAATTTGGCGGTGTAGTCGAGATAGATGTTCCACTTCGGGTTGATGTTGAAGCCGAGCTGGAGGCCGACAGGGATCGTGGCAGCGATGACTCTCTGCCCGAAGCCGTTGCCGCGGACATTGTTACCATCGTGGTTGTTGTATCCGATAGCCGCTGCCTGTCCGTCAGCTTTTTCAATCTTTGTCCTGTACTGGATGTGACCGATGCCGATGTGCGGTGTCAATGTCACCAAGCGGTCTGCCTTGTAACCTCCGATGAGGTCGATCAAGCTGATAGTGAGGTTGATGTCACCTTCAACGTAATTGCCTTCTTTGATGGAGAAAACATCTTTCATCTCGCCTCTCAATGTGCCGTAGCCGATGTTGGCGTTCAAGCCGAAATACTTGTCAAACTGAAGACCCAATCCGAGATTTCCGTTGAAACCCGGCTTGATTTTGTTGACTTCTCCTGAAAGAGCCGTGCCGCCCAATTCGCCAGTTGCGTACATATAGCTCTTGAAATCTCCTTTTTGTGGCTCGCCATTTGCGGCGTCTTGTGCCAGCATGATTGTTGAAGTGAATGCTAATGCAGTGATACACAACAACTTTTTGAATGTAAAGTTACTCATATTCATATATATTTAAATTTTACAAAATTTTTGCAAAGGTAATATATTTTTTAAAGACAGACGGGGAAAATTAATATTTTTTTATCCATAATTTTCTAAAGAGATGGTACATCACAATTCCGCCTGTCACTGATACGTTTAGTGAATGCTTTGTGCCTTCTTGCGGAATTTCTACAGCCTGCTCGCAGAACGGTAGCACGGCCTCATCAACGCCATCTACCTCGTTGCCGAAGATGTATGCCGATCTCTCAGGTGCTTCAAAACCGTCGAGCTTGATGCTGTTCTCAACTTGTTCCACCGCGAAAATCTTGTAACCCAATGACTTTAGATGTTCGCACGCTTCAGCTGTCGTCTTGAAATATTTCCAATCGACGCTTTCATCAGCGCCAAGTGCCGTCTTGTGAATCTCGCGGTGCGGCGGGCAGGCCGTTATTCCGCAAAGAAATATGCACCCGATTCTGAATGCGTCGGCGGTGCGGAAAAACGCCCCCACATTGCTTAACGAACGGATGTTGTCAAGTACGACGATAACCGGAAGTTTCTCAACATTATGATAATCAGCGACACTCAACCGATTCATCTCCTGTGTTGTAAGTTTTCTCATCTTCAAAAATTTGTGCAAAGTTACTTTTTTTTAACATTATTTCACTAAAAATGTTTACCTTTGCATTTAATTTTTTACAGACTTTCTGACTTTATAAACTTTCTAACTTTTAACTCCGATGGCAGGCTCTAACGACACTCCTTTGATGAAACAATACTATGCTTTCAAGGCGAAATACCCTGAGGCGATGCTGCTTTTCCGCGTCGGCGATTTTTATGAGACGTATGGCGAAGATGCCGTGAAATCATCGAAGATACTGGGAATTGTGTTGACGAAACATCATAATAGCAATGACAAAGGGATCAATCTGGCGGGGTTTCCTCACCATGCGCTCGACACTTATCTCCCCAAACTCGTCAGGGCCGGACTGAAAGTCGCTATATGTGAACAACTTGAAGACCCTAAAACAGCGAAAGGTCTCGTGAAACGCGGGGTCATTGAACTCGTGACGCCGGGTATAACCTACGATGACAACGTGCTGGTGCAGAAGGAGAACAACTTCCTCGCCTCCGTGCATTTCGACAAGAACGAGCTGGGTGTCGCCTTCCTCGATGTCTCGACCGGGGAGTTCTACCTCACACAAGGCACCGCCGAATACGTTGACAAACTCCTCCAAAGCCTGAACCCATCGGAGGTCCTCTGCCAGCGCGACAAACGGCGTGAGTTCATGGAGACGTTCGGCGACAAGTTCTTTATCACCGTTTTCGATGATTGGGTGTTCACAGAAGACTATGCCAACGACATCCTCACGCGGCATTTCAAAACGACATCACTGAAAGGCTTCGGCGTCGATGACTTCCCGAAAGGCATCGTGGCGGCCGGTGCTGCTATACATTATCTGCATGAGACTCAACATGATAAGATTGACTATATCACCTCGCTTTCGCGAATCGACCAAGGACAGTTCGTGTGGCTTGACAAGTTCACTATCCGTAACCTCGAACTGCTCAACACCTCGAACCCGAACGCCAAGACGCTGATTGACGTCATCGACAAGACCGTCTCTCCGATGGGATCGCGTCTCATGCGCCGCTGGATCTCACTCCCGCTGAAAAGCAAGGAGCAGATACAGGCACGCTATGAGGTCGTGGATTATTTCTTTAAGAACCGCGATGTCATCTCGAAATATCAGGACTCGCTCCGGCAGGTCGGCGATCTGGAACGACTCATCTCGAAGGTGTCGCTCGGGCGTGTCAGTCCGCGGGAACTTTTGCAGGTGGCGAGGGCACTCGACCAAATTAAGATTATAAAGGGACTGTGCGCTGAAAGCGGTTGTGAGCCAGTGAAGGCTTTTGCCGAGCAGTTAAATCCTTGCGAGTCAATATGTAACCGTATAAAAAGAGAGTTGCGACAGGACGCACCGGCTCTCGTCTCCAAGGGAAATGTCATAGCCGACGGCGTGGATTCCGAGCTCGATGAGCTGCGTAATCTCTCACGTTCCGGCAAGGAATACCTTATTAATATACAGCGGCGCGAGATGGAGGTGACGGGCATCTCATCCCTGAAAGTCGGCTTCAACAACGTCTTCGGTTATTATCTTGAGGTGACGAACACGCACAAGGACAAGGTCCCGGCGGAGTGGGTCCGCAAGCAGACCTTGGCGAATGCGGAGCGTTACATCACGGAGGAGCTGAAGCAGTACGAGCAGAAGATACTCGGTGCGGAGGAACGCATCCAAGCCATCGAGGAGCGTGTCTATGCCGAGCTTGTCGGCGCAACGAGCGGCTTCGTTGCCCCGATACAGGTTGATGCCGCGCTTGCCGCGAAAATCGACTGTCTGGTGAGCTTCGGCTTCATCGCCCTGAACAACAACTACGTCATGCCAACGGTCGATGAGTCGTATGTGCTTGATATTAAGGAAGGAAGGCATCCTGTCATCGAACAGCTCATGCCGGTGGGAGAGGAGTATATCTCAAACGATGTCTATCTCGACCGAGAGAAACAGCAGATCATCATCATCACAGGCCCTAACATGTCGGGCAAGTCGGCGTTGCTGCGGCAGACTGCCTTGATAGTGCTGATGGCTCAGATCGGCTCGTTCGTGCCGGCGACATCGGCGCGTATCGGACTGATTGACAAGATTTTCACGCGGGTGGGCGCGAGCGACAACATCTCGTCGGGCGAGTCAACGTTCATGGTGGAGATGAACGAGACGGCGTCGATATTAAACAATGTGTCGAACCGCAGCTTGATCTTGCTCGATGAAATAGGCCGCGGGACAAGCACTTACGACGGCATCAGCATAGCGTGGGCGATAACAGAGTATCTGCACGAACATCAGTATTGCAGGGCGAAGGTGCTGTTTGCCACACATTACCATGAGCTTAATGAGATGGAGGCGTCGTTCCCGCGCATCAAGAACTATCACGTGAGCGTGAAAGAGGTCGGCAACCGTGTCGTGTTCCTGCGGAAACTGAAACGCGGCGGCAGCGCACACAGCTTCGGCATACATGTGGCTGCGATGGCGGGGATGCCGCGCAAAGTCATCGACCGCGCCGACGCACTGCTGTCGATGCTCGAGAAGTCGCACTCGCACGACAACCTCGACGAGGCGGTGAAGGAAAGCAAGAAAGTTGACGACATGCAACTCAGCTTCATTCAGCTCGATGACCCGCTTTTGTTGCAGATAAAAGAGGATATTCTGAACACAAACATCGACACTTTGACGCCTGTTGAGGCACTGATGAAGCTGAATGAAATAAAAAAATTGTTAAAATAACTGTGTAGAATATTGAATATCAATCGTTTTGATAAGTTGCAAAAAAAAATCAAAAAATAAGTTGCAATATTGAAAAAATATGTATTTTTGCACCGTCAAAAGTCAAGCGGAATTCTCGGAGCAGCGAGAGCAAAATAAATCTCCAATTTGTTCTGCCGAGTCGTGAGGAGAATGCTGATTGACGGAGTCAAGCGGAAATAGCTCAGTTGGTAGAGCACGACCTTGCCAAGGTCGGGGTCGCGAGTTCGAGTCTCGTTTTCCGCTCAACAATGTCCCGGTCGTTGTATCGGGATTTTTTGAATAATGACAGGGAAAGTGCCTAAGTGGCGGAATCGGTAGACGCGCCGGACTTAAAATCCTGTGTCCATTACGGACGTGCCGGTTCGACCCCGGCCTTAGGTACAAAAAAAGAGGTTAAGTAACAATCACTTAACCTCTTTTGTTTTGAGATTACTCAAACCGACTTAATCCGCGTCAATGACGAGACGTACTGAATAGCCGTTGTGCATGTAGAACGACGGAGTGCTTGCGGTCTGCAGGAATGTTGTCGCGTTGAACCAGACGTTGCAGGCGCGGCGGCTGTCGTTCGGATTGACGGAGCTCGTCCAGTAGCTGCCGTCACCGCTGTTGATAGTCGTGCCGTTTCTGTTGCCCGCCCCCGGCAGGAACACGATGTTGAAGTCGGAGATCTCATCTTGCGTGTAGCTCCAGCCGAATTTGCCGGCGGTCTGCTGCTTCGCCCCAGGCATGTCGTAGTAGTTGTCGGGCAGGATGAACGCGCCAAACACCGTCGTCATGTCGTTGAGTGTCAGGTTGCCCGTGCCGGAGAGATATTTCCCCTCGGAATGATACGCGCTGTTGTTGTCGCGGTCATAAATCAGATAGTCCCATTCCCCGCCGTGGCAGTGCCAGTCGCCGCCGGTGCCGATGTCGGAAGGCATCGTGTTGTTGAGCGTCCTCCATATTCCGGCCACGTTGCCTCCGTTGGAGATGGCGTTGTGAACACCCCAGTCGTAGTTGACGTTAGCATCTGTGAACGAGACGTGCGGGTAGTTGCTGTCGGTCGTCGATGTCATGTAAGGGATCTTGCCGTTGTAGCCGCTTGTGCCGTAGCCGAAAAGGTCTCTGTTGATATACTGCTTGTTGGAGCCTTGGCCTGTCGTGGAGCCGTAGAACTCCCACTGATGCTCATGGAAATGCCAGTAAGGGGTCGCGGCACTGCCGATATATTGCAGGTTGCCCTGCGAGAAATACACACGTCTTCCGTCGCCGACGCTGAATTTCCCTGGCAGTGCGCCTTTCGGATATGTCATGACAGGTATCGGATATGGCTTGTCATCAATGATTTTCGCGTAAATCCTCGCCTCCCTGATGCCGTTCAGGATCTTGATTTTTCCCGACTTCAGGTCGCTGGAGAATTTTATCTTCTCCACCTTGCCGTCCGATGTGCCTGTCGGAAACGCTGACACACGCATGTCGGAGCCGCTCGTGAAAGTCACGTCGCCCTTGGTGTACGTGACATTTTGGCTCAACAGATTCACCATCATGATGTTTTTGACGTTGTGGCCGGTCATGGTGATGGTGCCGCTGCCGAAACCGACTTCGGTGTCGAGCCGCAGCACTGCTGTCATCGGTTTGAAAAGGATAGGGTTGGGGTTCTCTTCAGCAGGAACGTACTGCCCGCCCTCATCGGTGAGGATTGTTCCGGCGGTCTTCCCGATTTGATACTCCCCGACGTCGTAGCCGCTGCCGGTCTGCGAGCTGATGTTAAAGGTGATGCTGCCCATGCCGCCTCCCATGACGACACCGTCACCCACATAGAAGAAATAGAACGGTTTGGTGACATCGATGTCTCCCGTCACAGTGCCGCTGATTTCCGAAAGGACCGACGAGCCGCTTTGGGCGGTCAGATGGCCGGAGAGCAACACGCCGTTGTTCACTACATAGACCTTGTCGCCGGCGTTCCATGTGATCCTGCCGTTGTCCATGTTGATGTCGGTCTTGTCGATGCCGCCGGCATGTATGCTTATGCTTATGGCCTCACCTTCGTGAGTTTGCTCCTCCGGCAATTCCAGCATCGGCTTCTTGCATTGCGTGAAAGTCAACGCCATCAACATGATAAGTGTCAATGCGCCGTACTTGTTACGTAATCTGGTTTTTCTTGCGGTTCTCACTACAAGATACGCCGCCGCCAGAACCATCAGGATGACGACACCATCGCCGACAGGAAGCTCATCGCCGGTTTGGTAGTCGGTGATGATAAGCTCCTCATCCCAGATTCCGGAATAGTTGTAGTCGTTGTCATTGCTGCGAAACATCTCTGATTCGTCAATGAAGAAGAAATTGTCACTCTGTGACATCGCCGTCGAAACGGTCAGCATCATAATCAATGCCATTGCTGTTTTCAAGAATTTCATTTTGTTCATAGTCTTAAAATTTGTTTGCAAAAATATTTCCGGCAGCCGAGATCATGATGTCTGTTTTGTCAATTAAAACTCTGCGTTTTGTTAAAATCGACTCCACGAAATGTCAAAATCTGTTGCTTTCGGGTATGCTAAACATTTATGCCGTGTTTTTTGTTTGATTTTTGAAAATGAAAATCACAAAATGTTTGAAATCATAATCTATCTGCCTTTCGCCGTGAGTCTCATTTTCGGGGTCTTGCTTGCGCTTGATTACACGAGCAACTACGAGGTCGCCGTCGCCAGCGGATTCAGCACCACCACGGCTTTTTACAACGCATTCAGGAAAGTGACAGGGACGACTCCGAAAAAATGGGTGCAGACCGCTCGAAAATAGCCGATTTATTTTGTGATAAGATTGCTTGGGATAAACAAAAAATTATTATCTTTGCCGGTTAAAAAATTGGAAGGATTAATTTTAAAAACATACAAATATGAGCAAAATCTTATTACTCGGTGACGAAGCCATAGCACAGGGTTTCATTGATGCTGGTGGAAGCGCCATCAACAGTTATCCGGGCACTCCATCGACACAGATTACGGAATACGTGATGAAATCAAAGGAAGCCAAGGAACTTGGCATCCGTGCCAACTGGTGCGCGAATGAGAAGACGGCCTTGGAGGCATCCATCGGCGTCGCGTATGCAGGCAAGCGTGCCATGACATGCATGAAGCACGTTGGTCTCAACGTCTGCGGCGACCCGTTCATGAATTCGGCCATCATCGGCACCAAGGGCGTGCTTGTCGTCGTGGCCGACGACCCTAGCATGTTCTCCTCGCAGGACGAGCAGGACAGCCGCTTCTACGGACATTGGGCGATGATCCCGATGCTTGAGCCTTCAAACCAGCAGGAAGCCTACGACATGGTGCATTTCGGCTTCGAGCTGAGCGAGAAACTCGGCACTCCGGTGCTTTACCGCATCCCGACACGTCTCGCGCACAGCCGCGCGGGCATCGTCCGCAAACCGGTGCGCAAACAGAACGAGCTAAGCGAGCCGGCCGACGCCAAGTCGTTCGTGCTCCTTCCGGCCAACGCGAAACGCCTCTACCGCGAACTCATCGACAAGCAGGACAGCTTCACCAAGGCGTCTGAAGAGTCGGGCTACAACAAATACATCGACGGCGCCGACAAACGCCTCGGCATCATCACAACAGGCATCGCATACAACTACCTCATGGAGAACTTCCAGGACGGCAAATGCTCGCACCCGGTCGTCAAGATAACACAGTACCCGCTGCCGTTCAACATGATTAATAAACTTTACGACGAATGCGACGAGATCCTCGTCCTCGAAGACGGCCAGCCGTTCGTTGAGGAGCAGATCAAAGGCTTCCTCGGCAAGGGCAAAAAGGTCATGGGACGTCTCGACGAGACCATCCGCCGCGACGGCGAGCTGAACGCGGAGAAGGTCGCCAAGGCTCTCGGCATCAGTGCCGCCGCCACGCACGCGGTGCCTGAAGTCGTCGTCAACCGCCCGCCGGCGCTCTGCCAGGGCTGCCCGCACGTTGACAGCTACAACGCACTCAACGCCGTCATGGCCAACCATAAAGGCGGCAAGGTGTTCGGCGACATCGGCTGCTACACCCTCGGCTTCAACATGAAAGCCATCAACACCACGGTGTGTATGGGCGCATCAATCACCATGGCGAAAGGCGCCTCCGAAGTGGGCATCTTCCCGGCGGTGGGCGTCATCGGCGACGGCACGTTCGGTCACAGCGGCATGACAGGCCTGCTCGACTGCGTCAACGAGAAAGCCAACGTCGTCATCATGATCCTCGACAACGACATCACAGCCATGACAGGCGGACAGCCTTCATCGGCCAACAACAAGATCCGCCGCATCTGCGAGGGCCTCGGCGTCGAGCCGGAACACATCCGCGACATCGTGCCGCTCCCGAAGAACCATGAGGAGAACGTCAGGATCATCGAGGAGGAAGTCAACTACAACGGCGTGTCGGTCATCATACCTCACCGCACCTGCCTCGTGGAGCTTAAGAAACACCTCAAGAAATAATGTATTAACGAATTAAAAAATACCAGAAATGAAGAAAGATATAGTATTATGCGGTGTCGGCGGAGACGGCATTGTCTCTGTCGCGAAGATCATCTCTGATGCCGCACTGAATATGGGCATGACACTGAAACAGTCGGAGATACACGGCATGTCGCAGCGCGGCGGCTCGGTGTTCTCACACCTCCGCATCTCCACCGGCGAGATCTACGCCGATGTCATCCCGGAAGGACAGGCCGACATCATCCTCTCCAGCGAACCCATGGAAGCACTCCGCTACCTGCCTTGGCTCAATAAGGAAGGCTGGGTCATCACCAACAGCGAACCTTTCGTGAACATCAAGAACTACCCCGACATGGATGTCATCAACGGCGAACTCAACAAACTCGGCAACATCGTGAGTTTCAATGCCAACGACATCGCCAAGAAGATTGGCGCACGTTCAAACATGGTGCTTCTCGGCGCGACGGTGCCTTATCTCGGCATCGAGATGGACAAGGTTGAGGCCGCCATCGTCCACATCTTCGGCAGCAAAGGCCAGGACGTGGTCGATTCTAACATCAAAGCCGTCAGAGCAGGCTACGAACAGGCGACAAAACGCTGATTTTCAGTTTTGAGAGTGGAGTTTTGAGAGTGGAGTGATTACAACTTCACTCTCAACTCTTCAAGCTCCACACTGATAAAACCTGCATGCGTCATGAAAAAAACAATACCTTATGTATTAATAGCACTGATTTTCCTTTTCTCATGTAAGAACAATTCTTCGGAAAACGGCGGAAGACATCATGAGATTGAGCATGAGTACTTTTGCGGTATCTGCATCGACTCGCTTGATGTCGTGGAGGGAAAGGTGCAGAAAAACGATATACTCTCAAAGATTTTACAGAAAAAAGGTGTCAGTTACAACATCGTCCATAGCATCGCGATGGACAAACGCGACGTTTTTGACACGAGAAAGATAAAGGTCGGGAACAACTTCGCTTTCCTGATGTCGCGCGACAGTGTGCCGCAGGCGAAATACTGGATTTATGAGATTGACCGCACGAACTATGCTGTCTTCGGACTGACCGACTCGCTGCCGGCATGGCGTTATGAGAAGGAAGTCATCAGCAAGGTGGCGACCGTGGCGGTGGAGATAAGGTCAAGCCTGTGGAACGCCCTCAGCGATGCGGGCTGTAGCTCGTCGCTGACCTTCGAGCTGTCTGACATCTACGCATGGACCGTTGATTTCTTCGGCATACAACGGGGCGATTCGTGCAGGGCTGTCTATGAAGAGTTTTACATTGCTGGCGACACCGTGCCGTACAAGACAGGACGCGTGCTCGCCTCATACCTGAAAAACAAAGGCGAAGGCTATTACGCGTTTTATTTCGAACAGAATGGCAATGGCGACTACTTCGACCAGGACGGACAGAACATGCGCAAGGCGTTTCTGAAGGCACCGCTCAACTACCGCCGCATCAGCTCGAAATTCTCAAACGGAAGGATGCATCCGGTTTATCACGTGGTGAGACCTCATCACGGTGTTGACTACGCCGCACCCGCCGGAACACCGGTCCAGTCTATCGGCGACGGCACCGTCATCGCCAAAGGCTGGGACAAGAAAGGCGGCGGCAACTATATCAAGATTAAACATAACAGCACATACACAACGACTTACATGCACCTGAAAGGGTTCGCCAAGGGCATCGCACAGGGCTGTAAGGTGAAACAGGGACAGACGATAGGCTACGTCGGCAGCACAGGCGCGTCAACAGGCCCGCACCTCGACTTCCGCCTCCAGAAAAACGGCACCTACATCGACCCGCTCAAATTCAAATCGCCGAGCGCAACACCGGTGAAAAAGGAGAACATGGAACAATATATGAATGACATTAAGATGTTGATGGTGAGTTTGAAGAGCGGAGTCTGATAAAATTGACATTAATGGAAGAAAAAATGTTTGTGAAAAATTCAAAGATCGCGGCGAGACTGCTCCTGGGCTTGATGCTTGTCACGGCGGCAGTGCTCAAACTTCTGTCAATCGACAATTTTGAAATATACATCTATAGCTTCGACATCTTCAGTTTCACGTTGACAACAGTATTTTCGCGACTGCTGATAGCCGCCGAGATATTGCTGGGGTTAGGCCTGATTTTCAAAGTTCATTACAAAGAGGTCTGGTGGCTCACAATGCTGATGATGGCGGGTTTCACACTGTTCCTGATTTATGTCATGATTTTCAGAAATGATGACAACTGCAACTGCTTCGGCGACTTGATAAAGCTAAATCCTTCAGAATCAATTTATAAGAATGTAGTTTCCATTTTGCTGTTGCTTGTCATAAGAAAAGAAAAGGATGCTGGATACAGACAAAAGTTCAAAAAATGGTTGACTGTAATTTCAATCGCGGTGGCAGTGATACTTCCGTTTATCGTTTTCCCGATGGACTCGGTTTACAATAAGATTGTGTCTAAAGACAACAATATCAATACGGTGGCATTCGAAAACAGTCTGCACGATTCGATTAACATTATTAAACTTGACATTATTCAGGAAAACGACACCATGATTATTCGTCGTGACAGCCTTGCGAGATTCGATATTTCTGATGACAGATACATAATCAGTTATGTCTCAGCCGGTTGCAGGTTCTGCAAGATGGGATCCGAAAAGCTGATGATGATTTTGGAACGTAACGAAATCAGTGAAGAACATTTGAAATTCCTCATCTGGGGCTATGATGCTGACATAATCGACTTTGCGAAGGAAACCAATACAATGGATTGTGAATATTGGTTCATTCCGCCATTAATGTCGCTTGATATAACGTTCGGCAAGTTTCCGGTTTTCGTGTGGACCGACAGCGGGTCGATAGCAAACAGCGGCGATACCAGAGACTTGGCGGAGAATGAGATAATTAGCTTTTTGGTTAGGAGAACGGGGGATTAGTTTTTAGTCATTAGTTTTTAGTCATTAGCCATTAGTTTTTAGCTGTTAGTCATTAGTCTTTAGTTGTTAGTCTTTAGTTGTTAGTCTTTAGTTGTTAGTCATTAGCCATTAGTTGTTAGCTGTGATTAAAAAAGAGAGTTAAAAGTGAAAACTCCACTCTTAACTCTCCACACTTAACTCTCCACACTTAACTCTCCACACTTTTAACTTTAATCTCTCCTCTTTGAAAGGGCGTATCCTGCGCCGAGGGCTGTGAGGATGAGCAGTCCGCTGCCGAGCGGTGCATTCTGATTGCCGTTAACCCCGTGCTCGGGAAGCGTCGGAAGCTCCAGACCGTTGTCTTCTCTGTTGTCGAAATCGCTCCAGTTGTTGAAGAAACCGTCGCTCTGCGCCATCGCGCCTGTTGTGAGACCTAATGTTATCGCTAATACTAATAATATCTTTTTCATCTTTTTCAATTTTTCCGGTTAAACTATCTGACAACTATCTTCTGTGTCATGACGCTCTCGCCCGTCAGTCTGACGATGTACGCGCCGGTGTTGAGGCCGCCGACGTTCACCGTCTGGCCGTGAACCTCTTCGCTGATGACCACTCTTCCGAGCACGTCGAATATCTGGAGCGTGCCTTCGCCGTTGATGACAAGTTCGCTGCCGCTCTGATATACGAAGTGTTCGCTGTCGCTCTGTCCGTCGTTGTGGCTGATGGCGAGCTTCACCGTGAAGCGGTTTTCTTTGTCGGCGGGTGAGCCGATGAAAGAGTAGCTGTCTTCGAGAAGCATGTTGGTCTCGACGCCTGTCATGTTGTCGATGAGCACGAGGCTTCTGATGTCGTCTGTGGCGTTGAGGCTGATGCTGTAGTTGCCTGTCGTCATGGCCTTGAAGTTGAGTGGGAACACGGTGGTGTTCTCGTTCATGAATGCGATGGCGAAGTCTTCATTGCCTTGCGGGATGTAGAGCATAGGGGCTTCGGCGTTGCGGTGGCTGACCTTGTTGAGGCCGGTGCCTTCGCCGAACATCGCATAGGCGTTGTCGGTGTAGCTGCTGTTCGACACGATGATCTCGATGTTGGTGCTCTGCTCATTCGAGCGTTCGCCCTTGCTTCCCGAAGCCGGTCTGCTGATTGTTGCTTTGCAGCTTTCATTGGCTTGGACAAGGAAGCCCTGGAGCGGTTTGATTTCACCTGTCATAGGTCTCGTTCCCCAGGTGTTGTCATTGTTGAGGACATAGAAACCGTCTGCCAAACCGAAAGACTCGCTTTTGCCATCCGCAACGATTATTAAGCTTTCCGCCGGTACAGTTGTGATATCATTCAATGTGATGTTCTGCATGAACGGGTTGCCGATGAGGTTGTAGCCATTGCCCTTGGCGGTTGTCAATGTCAAGTCAACATTGATGTCTTCAACATTGATATTGCCCGCGAAAGCGATGTCTGTCGTGGCTTTGTTTGAGTATATGTAGCCGATGCCCTTGTCGATTGTGGTGAAATCTGGATTTTGACCATCAGCAGGTCTTGCGTTTTCCCAACTGAAAGCGACTTCATTGAATCGGTACAGGTCGTAGTCTTGGTTAGTGATTCCGTCACTCGGGATGAGGTTTGTGATGCCTGTCACGTCAGTATTTGCTGCGAGTGGCGAGCTGATGGTGTACCAGCTTCTGGCTTGGTCATCTTTTGATGCCGGGGTATTTTCAATGTGTTTCATTGCGGTTGCTGTCACGCTGCTGCCGGTGACGAGCTGGCCACCGTCTTCGATAATAAGGTCTTCGGCTTTAGTGTTGGTCATCGTCCCAGAGACATTGAGGATGCCGCTGCTCTGGATGAGTATTGGGTAACTTACCTTGAGGTTGCTTGCACTCACTTCTTCGTTGATGGCTGAACCGAACAAAATGGTCAGCGTGTTGTCGCCTGAAAGTGTGTAGGTCTCTTTTGTCTCGCTGTTTACAACAATACTGATGGCATCGTTCTCGCCGAGAACGACACTTGGCTGGCTGCTGAGCTGATACCAGCCGTTGTTGTTTTTGTCTTGCCGTGTTACAACGGCGTTGATTTCCTGTGAGTTAGCTGTGATGCAGAATAGTATTCCGATGATGACTGCCAGTGATTTTTTCATTGTTATGTTTTGAAATTTACCTGTTTCCAATCAGGCTGCAAAGATATTGCTTTTTCCCACACAAACGCAAATCATTTTGTAAAAAAAACGAAATGTTGTCTGTGAGCCGTGAGCTATTAGCTATTAGCCATTAGCAATGAACCCTTTCACCTTTACCCTTTCACCTTTAACCCTTTCACCTTTACCCTTTCACCTTTGACCTTTACTACTTCTTAAACTCCACCTTCTCCGGATTGTAAAGTTTGACCGTCTTTGTGCCTTTGGTCACCTCCACGCTCGGGCAGTCGTCGCAGGGTTCTCCCATCTCGCCGAGGAACTCTTTGACGGGATCTGTGTATTCGCAGTTGAAATATCCGCCATGCCAAGGGGTGGCGCTATTTATTGGTTTGTCGGTTGAGAGCCAAGTGGAAGGTAACTTAAGGGCAACAGGAGATTCTGCTGTGCCAACACTGCCGAATGCATTATTAACTACCACATACGCCAAGAATGTTACAGATGTTACATTTGAGCAATTACTAAAAGCGCCGCCGTCAATAGTACTTACTGCGTTTAAAAAGGTTAGTTCCGTTAAAGCAGTGCAATTTGCAAACGCCATTCCCCCAATAGTGCTTACCGTGTTAGAGATGATTAGTTCGGTTAATGCAGTGCAATTTTGGAATGCACCAAATTCAATCATCGTCACCCCTTGCAAATCAACGGAACTCAGGTTCGTACAATTTTGGAATGCGGCCTGTGCAACATTTTTTGATTTTACAGTTAACTTGGTCAGGGATATACAATCGTTGAATGCAGAAAATCCAAAACTCGTCACGGTACTTGGAATGGTTAATTCTTTTATGCTATTGCAGTTGCTGAAAGCCATCTGTCCTATACTCGTTATCCCTTGCAAATCAACGGAACTCAGGTTTGTGCAACTGTTGAAAGCTCCTTGTCCTATACTCGTTACCCCTTGCAAATCAACGGAACTCAGGTTCGTACAATTTTGGAATGCACTCTCTCCAATACTTTCCGCTTTTACAATTAACTTGGTCAGGCCTTGCAAACCGTAGAATGCTTGTGTTTCAATAGTGTTTACCGTACTTGGAATGATTATTTCTGCTACACCTACGCAACCAGCGAATGCCCTAATTCCAATACTCGTCACGCCTTCTTGTAAAGTGATGGAACTTAGGTTGGTGCAATCAGCGAATGCCTGTACTCCAATACTTCCTGCTTTTACGGTTAGTTTGGTGAGGGATGTCCATTCTTTGAATGCATAATTTCCAATACTCGTCACCGTGCTCGGGATAGTTAGTTCTTCCATACCAGCGCAACCAGCGAATGCATCTTCTCCAATACCCGTTATTCCTTCCTGTAAATTAACGGAACTCAGGTTTGTACAACCGTTGAATGCCTCTTGTCCAATACTCGTTACTGTGCTTGGCCATACCACAGCCGTCAAGGTCGTACGATTGGCAAATGCCCAATCCCCAATGGTGGCTATATCGCCATCAAAAGAGACTACGCCATAGTCAGCTTCCTGATAGTACACACTATTGGCATCATTGTAAGCAACGCCAAAATAATTTGGATTATTCAGCGTTATCTTCTGATGGTCAGATGTCCGGTACACAATCTGGTTGTTTTCCGGTGTCGGCAAGGGGTTGGGTTCTGGGGGTTCTTGTGCTTGTGCCAGTCCGATGCTGAGCGTCAGGAGGGCGAATAAAATAGTCAGTTTACGCATAATTATGATTGATTAAAAATATTCTTGTACTGCAAATTCAAATTGTTGCATGAAGATTTGTTTGAAAGCGTACAGATTATTCTGTTCATAGAAAATCAGCATCGCTTTTTTGTAGTCGATAGACTCCACCGTGCGGAAAGACAAAGGATATGCCTTGACGAATTTCATCACGGGTTGATGCCGGATGATAATGTAAAAATTGTAATATCTCTCGTTTTGTATCCATTGTCCTTTCAGAAATCGGCGCAAAGGTACAAAAAACAATTCAAAGATTTAAAGATTTATTTGTGAATAATTGAAAAAAAAGTGGTATTTTTGCGGACAAATTAGGAATACAACTCCTAATTTGTCCAATATATAACTTATGTACAAACGTATTCTGCAACAAAAATTAGTTGAACTTAGCGGTCGGTGGAGCGTGATTTCGGTGACCGGTCCGCGGCAGTCAGGCAAGACGACACTGTGTAAAATGACGTTCCCCGACTATGGGTATGTCAATCTTGAAAGAGCGACAACACGTGAATTGATTCGTCAGGACATCGAAGGCTATTTGTTGAGCCACACCCACGGCTTGATTATCGATGAGGCCCAGAACATGCCGGAACTCTTTTCCGCAATCCAAGTGGTGGTTGATGAGCACAAGGACTTCCGATATGTTTTGAGCGGGAGCAGCGACTTCCTTTTAATGCAAAACATCACACAGTCGCTGGCCGGACGCGTCGCGGTTCTCCGGTTGCTCCCTTTAAGCGTCAAGGAGTTGTGTCAGGACGCACAGGTCTCCACCGATGAACTGCTATGGCGGGGGTTTTACCCGGCAGTATGGGGCGACGGCAAATCACCTGATATGGTTTATGACAGCTATGTGGCCACATACATACAGCGTGATGTCCGCCAAATACTTAACATAAAAGACCTGAGCCTGTTCCAACGTTTCTTGACGATGGTCGCGTCACGGGTTAGCAACATGTTTGTGGCGTCATCCATCGCCGCCGAGTTGGGCGTTGACTACAAGACAATACAAGCATGGATGAGTATTTTGGAGACATCTTACACCGCCTTCGAATTGCAACCATTTTACAAAAACATCGGGAAAAGACTGACCAAGACACCAAAAGTGTATTTTTATGATACGGGCTTGGTCTGCTACCTGCTTGGCATCGAAAACGCACAGCAACTCTCTCACCATCCGCTGCGCGGCGCAATATTTGAAAATATGGTAGTATGCGAATTGCTGAAAGACTGCTACAACAACGCCCGGAAGAACAACCTGTCATTCTACAGGGATAAAAGCCACGAAGTGGATGTCATCCAGGAGGAAGCGCAAGGTGTCCGCGCCATTGAGATCAAATCGACCGAGCGTTTCCACCCCGATTTCACAAAGAGCCTGAAACATCTGCAGTCGCTGTTGGGAGAGGAATTGCTGTCATCCAAGGTGGTTTATGCCGGTTCTGAGGAACTTGCAACACGGTATGGCGGATTGACAAACTACCTCAACTTGTAGGTTGAACACATCAAAAGATTTAAAGATTTAAAGATTTAAAAATTCAAAGATTCCGCAGGTGGCCGGTGATTTCGGCAGCTTGTGGAACCTTAATGTTTTTGCGGGGTTATCATCGCTGTTTTACTGTTTCTTGAACTCCACTTTCTCGGGGTTGTAAAGTTTGACGGTCGTTGTGCCTTTCTTCACCTCGATGGCAGGGCAGTCGGTGCATGGCGTCCCCATTTCGCCGAGGGCTGCAGCTGCGCCAGCATCATAGGCGGCATGGTATATGTTCGAGTACTTAGTCTTCCAAGCATCTAAGTCAGTAATGGGCTGGACACAGGCCGCATCCTCAAAATCACCTAGTGGATAGAAGTCTTCTCCGTCGGTAGAGTAAATGCGCTGCTGATAATAGTCGGGCCATCCAACAAAACTATTGGCAGGAGTCGGAACTTGCGCATCTACCTTCACAATGGAGCCCACAGTTGCAGGGGCAACATTGGTAAAAATAGTATTATCAGACCCCTCATAAGATCCAACCAGACTTCCCCCTTGCATGATATAAACAGTTGATTCAAACATATCATGGGTATAAGTTTGTTCAATATTTAAGGTGCCATACACATAAATAGTACTATTTTCGCAGTGGAAATCTTTTGTCACCGTTACGGTTTTTCCATCTTTTATTATCAGCACACCACCTTCATCAACAAAACAACCATCGACCGTTGCATCCTCTTCAACGACGAGAATTTTACAGGGAGTATAGGGGGAGCTAGGATCAACACGGACATCACCCATTTCATAAACATCATACGCCAGAGCATTAGCAGAAACCATGCACATTACTGCCACCAGGCAGAGAGTGCGAATTGAATTAAATAAGTTTTTCATATTGCTTGATTTTTAATGATTTAACAACATTCTGTCTGTAACTATTTACCAATAAATTTTGGCGTATACGCCTAAATTTTGCCGGATTCATAAGGAAATCCACTAAGTTGACGATAAACAAGCCGTCATCGTTCATATAGGTTGGTTGCAGTCTCTTTTTATCTGCATCGCAAAAATATATTGTATTCGTTGATTCCATGTAAATACACGTTTTTAACGACTGCAAAATTACTGCTTTTTCCCCACATACTTGCGAAAAACCAGCAAAATTTAGTCGTTAGTCGTTAGTCTTTAGTCCTTTGCCCTTGATTTAAAGATTTTTAAATCTAAATGCGAATAATTGAAAAAAAGGTGGTCAGATGACCTGTACATAATCTGGTTATTTTCAGGCGTCGGCAGTACCGGCGTTTCTTGTGCCCACAGCCCCACGCTCAGCGTCAGGAGGGCGATGATTGATAAAAAGAGTTTGCGCATAATTTATTTGATTTTTTTCATTTTGAAATATCGGAAAACTTAGACTTATAGTTGATTAATCCGCAGAAAGGTAAAAGCAGTTGTTCCTGTCCCGCATAGACCACTTGCGAAGATGACAAGTTGCTCCTCAACAGGGATTGCAGGTATTTGAGAGCCCTGTTAAAATCCGGATGGAAACGCTCTGCGGATTTGATCTCATAGGCTCTTACTCCCTGTGCGTCTTCTTGAATAAGGTCAACCTCATGACTTTTATCCCTGTAAAAAGACAGGTTGTTTTTGCGTGCGTGGTTGTAACAGTCCTTGAGAAACTCGCAAACCACCATATTCTCAAACACGGCACCCCGCAACGGATGATGGGCCAATTGTTGGGCATTCTCTATCCCGAGCAAATAGCACACCAGGCCCACATCGTAAAAATACACCTTAGGCGTTTTGGTAAGTCGTTTCCCGATGTTGCGGTAGAATGGCTGAAGGGTAAAGGCCGTATAAGAAGTCTCCAATATGCTCATCCACAACAACCTGCAACACGGAAAACAGCTCCGGTAAGTTTTGCGCTTCGTCAATAATCAGTCCGTCGGGGTGGTTCAACAAATAGCCCTCTATGTCTTGACGGATCAATTCCCTTGTTGTAGCTCTCTCTAAATTCACATATTCGTAATCCGGGAAAGCCATCTTACATAATGTCGTTTTTCCCGACTGGCGGGGCCGGTGACGGATATCACGCTCCATTGCGCACTCAGTTCCACCAATTTCTGTTGTAATATTCGCTGATACATATCATAAATATTATGGACAAATTAGGAGTTGCATTCCTATTTTGGCCGCAAAGGTACGACATTTTTTCATATCCGCAGGAAAAAATCAGCGAAATATCTTCGAGCTATTAGCTATTAGCCATTAGCAATGAACCCTTTAAACCCCTAACCTTTCACCTTTCACCTCTAACCTCTAACCTCTAACCTTTAAACTCTACTCCTTCCCGAACTCCACCTTCTCCGGGTTATAAAGTTTGACCGTCTTCGTGCCTTTGGTCACCTCCACGCTCGGGCAGTTGGTGCAGGGTTCGCCCATTTCGCCTAAGGCTTCAGCTTTGCCTTCCTCGATGCCTTCTTCTTTGCCGCGAGCATAGCCGGCAGCATCGCCTTCATTAAAGGCAATCGGATAGATAGCCACTATGGGTGTCAGTATAGCAATAGCGGCTTGCTTGTTTTCGTTTATCGTCTTTCTATTAGTGGCATTAGTGATATTGGTCACATGCACTGCCACTAACGACTGCATGTAGGTACTTTCCGGATGCCCGCCCATAGCCCCGTTGATGGCATCCAGGGCAGCTTGCTTATCCGTTGACTCTTGCGTTGAATAAATATTGGAATTGAAATACCCACCATGCCAAGCCGTTTGGTTATCAGTTGGTGCAGCATTATAATTCCAATCTTCAGGCAAAATGAGGGTTACAGGGGCCTGAGCAGTGCCGGCACCGTTAAATGCATCACTGGCAAATGAAGTAGCTACTCCTTCAAAAGTAATGGAGGTCAGATTGCTGCAGTCTTGGAAAACATTCCCCATAATCGTTGTAATGGTACCGGGTAGGGTCATAGAGATTAGTTTGGACCCTTTAAAAGCGTTTACAGTAATTGTTGTAACATCACTGTCGAAGGTGATTGTACCCTTCTGAGTGTCTGGAGACCAAGCGTGAGATGAAACTGGAATCATAAATTCCTCACCACTGAGAGTCAACGCTTCCGTTGCTGTGTAAGTAATAGAGTTTTGTGCCCATAGTCCTGCGGATAGCGTCAGGGCGAGGAAAATTGAAAATAGTTTTTTCATTTGCGACTATATATTTCTGTTTTAGCCGCAAAGATACAACATTTTCCCATATACGTGAGAAATATCAGCGGAATATTTCCGTTAGTCCTTAGTCCTTTGACTTTAGACCTTTACCCTTTACCCTTTTCACCTTTCAACCTTTTTAAGGGCGCAGGCATCCGACGGGGACGACGCACACGCCATCCTGACGGCGATAGGCGTACAAACCGACAGCCGTCAACACCATCTTGAACGACGCACGGCCCAGTTTGTCAGTGTCTATCCGGTTCTCCAATTTGTTCAGCGACGCCACGGCTTCATTTATCAATGCCTCGCCGCCTAATTTTATCTCTACCAAACCATATCTCCCGTTTCTCAGATGAATGACGGCATCGCATTCCAGACCGGTCTTGTCCCGATAATGATAAACCCTGCCACCTATCGCTTCCGCATAGACACGCAGGTCGCGCACGCAAAGCGTTTCAAAGAGCATCCCCAATGTGTTGATGTCGTCTATCAAGTCTTCGGGGCCGACACCCAAAGCGGCGGTCGCTATACTCGGATCCACAAAATACCGGGTGTCGGAAGTCCGCAATGCAGTCTTGCTGCGCAAATTGGGGCTCCATGCCGCCATGTCTTCAATGACAAATATCTTACGCAACGCGTTCAGATAAGATTGCATCGTGTCTTCTGTCAATGTATCCGTGTCATTCACCTTCACGTCGGCAAGCAGTGTGCCCAATGTGGCTTGCGTTCCTTGATGGCGGGCGTATGAACGCATGAGGCGTCTTGCCCTTTCTTCATTGCGCGTCACGCCGTCCGCGCGGGAGATGTCTGCCCTCACAAGCGCCTCGAAGTACTCTCGCACAGGAACCAGTTGGGCTTTTAAGGTGCGTTTGCTCAGTGTCTGAGGCCAACCGCCACGGCAGATGAGATGAGCTATTTTGGGCAAATCCAAACTATTCGTTCCTTGCAAAGGCTCTTGATTATTCCGAAACATCTGTTGCAGACTGACGGAGCCATTGGAATCGCCCGACTCCCAAAGGGTCATGGGGCGCATGGTCAGCCACGCGAAACGGCCGGTGCCGGTGTGGGAAATCTTGTCAGTTTGCGGAGGGACTGCGGAGCCTGTGAGGATAAACTGTCCGTCCTCCGCCCGTTGATCCACGGTGAAACGGACGGCATCCCAAATCTCGGGAATCAGCTGCCATTCGTCTATCAGACGGGGAGTGGTACCAGCCAACACTTGATTCATATCGGTTTGTGCTAAATACAATGTGTCCTGTTTGGTGGCTGGATCGGCTACGTACAGGATACTGCCTGCGCATTGAGCGGCTGTGGTTGTCTTGCCGCAATATTTTGGTCCTTCCACCAACACGGCACCCATTGCATCCAATTTTTCCTGCAGTAATTCATCGACAACTCGAGAGCGATATTCGTTCATATTTTTTTGCACTTTTTTAACGACTGCAAAGATACTACATTATTTTTTATAAATGCAAGAAAATCAGTAAAATATTTTTTTTCATTTGGCAAGTTGGACTGTTTTCATTTGGCAAGTTGGACTGTTTTCATTTGGCAAGTTGGACTGTTTTCATTCCGCCAACTTCTTGAACTTCACCTTCTCCGGATTATAAAGCCTGATAGTCTTTGTGCCTTTGCTGACCTCCACGGCGGGGCAGTCGTCGCATTCGGTGCCCATTTCGCCGAAGGCATTTGTCTTGCTGGCATTGTAAATCGGCAAGGCCACATTCAGTATCTGCAGGGCAATGTCTTTCGCCTCGGCTATTGTCGTAACGTCGGTTGCGTCGTTGATGGCGTCTATCTGTTCTTCGACTAAAGCTGCAAGAAGCGTGCCTGTTTCACCTTGCATGGCGGCCTCTATCTCGGCGAGGGCGGCGTACTTTGCTGGTTGCAGGATGATGACGGCCATGGCTGCATTTTTCGCAGCGACAATGGCGTCATATCCCGTTGCGCTGCCGATGGCGGCTTTGTAACCGTCTATTGTCTGCAAGTCGTCCTCCGTCAGGGTTGTCGCTTCTTCCGTTGCGCTGTCAATGGCGGCAAGGATGTCATTCTTTACAGGCCGCAGCTTGATGATGTCCAAGGCTGTGTTCTTTGCTGCATCAATGGCATCTTGTTTCGTTGCCAATGGTTGACCTGCAATTGTTTACAGCCTGAATGTCATCATCCGTCAGGCTCGTCACTCCTGCCATTGTTGCATCAATAACGGCAATGGCGGCTTCCTTTACAGCAATGATGTCGTATGCCTGAATGTTGGTGAATCCACCCCAGGAAGCATAGTTTTCGACATTGGGGACAAACACCGGAATGTTTTGGGGAACATAATAAAATACATTAGAACCCAATGAGGGAGAAGCTGTGGGCAAAACAACCATATAAGACAAACCCGAACAACCATCGAATGCCCAGAGGTTAATTTGCGTCACGCTGCTTGGAATGGTGACGGAGGTCAAACCTGAACAACCATCGAATGTGCTTTCCTCAATTCCCGTCATGTTGCCGGGGATGGTAATGGAGACCATGCCTGTACAATCCTTGAATATAGCTTTTCCAATACTCGTCACGCTGCTTGGAATGGAAACGGAAACCAAGCCCGAACAGCCTTGAAACGCCCGTTCTCCAATACTCGTCACACTGCTTGGAATGGTAACGGAAACCAAGCTCTTGCAGTTGTAGAAGGCATTTTTTCCAATACTTGTCACACAGTTTGGTATGGCAATGGAAGTCAAGTCTGAACACTGATAAAATGCCAATTCCCCAATGCTTCTCACGGCGTCGTCGAATGTGATGACGCCTCTGCCCGCCACAGCGTCATATTCATTGCTGAGGATATTGGCGCCAAAGACTTCTGGTTTAGGTGAAATTTTCTGGCCACTCGCCGACGTGTACCAGATTTCATTGTTCGGCTGTGTCTGGGCAATGGCCGCCATAGTGCAGCAGAGGACTGCAAGGATGAAGAATATTTTTTTTCATTGTGATGATTTTTATTTCATTTTAAAATCGGCGGCGAAGGTATGGTTTTTAAACACAAGTTTCACGAGCTTTTTAACACAAGTTACACGAGTTTCTAACCTCTAACCTCTAACCTCTAACCCCTAACCTCTAACCTCTAACCCCCTAACCTCCGTCCCTGCCATGTGCCGCGTTCCTCCATGCGTCGTTCTATCATCGCGAGCACTTGGTCGTAGCGCAGGCTTTCCCACGGCTTCGAGACGAGGAAACGCGGCGGCACCTCGCCGGCGAAACGCTCGATGACAATATTCGGATTTAATCTTTCGATGAAATCAATTACGAACTCGATGTATTCTTCGAGCGAAAACAGCCGGAAGTCGGAGGGGTGGGAGAGGTATTCTTCGGCCATCGCGGTGTCTTTGAAGATTTGTAACTGATGGAACTTCACCGTTGTGAGAGGCAGTCCGGAGATGATGTCGGCGGCGTGGAGCATCATGTCGCGTGTCTCGCCTGGCAGCCCGAAGATGAAGTGCCCGCCGCACGGGAAGCCGTGTCTGTGTGTCATCTCGATTGCCGTGCATGCCGCCGCGAAGTCATGGCCGCGGTTCACGCGTCTCAACGTCTCGTCGTAAACCGACTCGATTCCGTATTCTAAAATTATCACCGGCCTCTTAACTCCACTCTCAACACTCCAAACCTCACTCTCCGCTTGCAACTCCGAAAGCATCTCCAAGATCTCCTCGCTGATGCAGTCGGGGCGCGTGCCGATGACAATGCCTGACACAAGAGGGTGGGAGAGGGCTTCCCCGTAAATCTTCCGCAACTCGTGAATGGGCTTGTGGGTGTTCGTGTATGGCTGGAAATAGGCGAGATACGACTTCGCCCTGCGGTAACGCTGCTGATGGAACTCCATGCCCTCCTCGATCTGCTGTCTGATGCTTTTCTCCGGGCGGCAGTACGACGGGTTGAACGCATCGTCGCGGCAGAAGGTGCAGCCTCCGGTGCTGATCGTGCCGTCGCGGTTCGGACAGCTGAAGCCCGCGTCGATGCTTATCTTCTGCACGCGGCCGCCGAACTCGCGCGTGAAATACGAGTTGTAACTGTTGAACCGCCTGTCGTCTCCCCAAATATACATTCCAGTTGAAAGTTATAAAGTTCAAAGACTAAAGACTAAAGACTAAAGACTCATCTCCCGAACTCCACCTTCTTCGGATTGTTATACGTCTTCGTGCTGTCGTCTTTGTATGTCACGCGCACGGTCGGCATGCCGTTCTCCTTGATGAACTCCACTTTCTTCAGGCCGTAGAGGGTGACGGTGCTGTCGTCCTGCTTGGTGATTTCGACAAATGTTAAACCGCCGTCAATCACGATGCGCTCAACTCCCGAACCGCCGGTGTCCTTCAGGTAGGCGCGGAACGGGTCGATGCTGAGGCTGTTGGTGTGGACAAACTCGCCGCCTTGCTGTTCATACAAACCGTTTTCCGTGAGCTCCTTAGCTTGGAAATTGCCTTTCAGCGCGAAGTCGCCGACGGTCTGCTCGGATGCCGTGATGTTGACGGGTACGCTTGTGGCTGGGGCCGCGGGCGTTGCCGTAAGCGTGAAGCTGGCGTTGCCCGTCTGGTTCCTGAACAGGTAAGGCTTGCCCGCCTCGATGTTTTCGGCTACTGAAAGGGTGAGTGTGCCGTTTGCCGCATCCACGTTGTCGATAGAGAAGAACACGATTCCCGAGTGGCTCGAAGGCACGAAAGGAAGAATGATCGTTCCCCATTGGTTGGGTTCAAGCATGCCGTGGTAGCGTGCCTCGGTGAAGCCACCCGCCGGATAGTTCGCCAACGAAGTGCCGATATAGGGTTTCTCGCTGTCGGTGAGGTCGAGGAGTTTTGAGGATAAGTTATTGCAAAAATAGAATGCATACTGATCAATCAAAGGGACAGACTTGAATGTTACCGACTGCAGACCAATACAATCATCGAATGCAAGTTTTCCAATGCTTGCCACGCTGTTTCCCATCGTTACAGACGTCAGAGCTGAACAATGTGCAAATGCAGATTCTCCAATGTTTGCCACGCTGTTTCCTATCGTTACAGACGTCAGGGCAGAACATCGTTCAAATGCGGATTTACCAATGCCTGCCACGCTGTTTCCTATCGTCACAGACGTCAAGGCCGAACAGTTATAGAATGTAAACTCACCGATATAGTTCAACCCGTCAGAAAGCAGGATGTTCTGAAGACTTGTACACTCATGGAAAGCATAGTTTCCAATGCTCGTCACACTACTTGGGACGGATACTGACACAAGGCTGTAGCACTGGTAGAAAGCAAATTCTCCAATGCTCGTCACACTACTTGGGATGGACACGGAAACAAGGCTGGAACACTGACGGAAAGCAAGGTTGCCAATATCAGCGATGGACGAAGGCAGCACCACGGAAACAAGGTTGGAGCAGCCATAGAAGCAACTTCCGGAATAACTGAATTCAGGCGGATTGCCGTTGTGGAACTGCACACCGTGGTTGCCCATGTGGACGTGCAGTGCCGGGAAATTATTACCGAGTGTATGTCCAGCCGTCTCTCCATTGTTTGTGGTGTACCATATTTCGTTGTACGGAGGTCCTGCCACCACTTTCCCTCTCAAGAAGCTGTTGGCGTTGTATGTGTTGTAGTTTTCCTCCAGCACATAGTATTTCAGGTTTGGGCTGCAATCATCGAAGCAATCATCACCAAATGACGATGGTGGCGTGTCGCCGAGCAACGCCACCGATTCCAGTTTTTCGCAGTTGTTGAAAGCATCTTCTCCGATAGTTTCCACGTTGCCGTCGATAGCCACCGACTTCAGCTCGTTGCAGTTATAGAATGCTTCTTCGGCAATTGTCTGCACTCCGCCGCCTATGGCAACGAATTTCAGCGCATCACACTTGTAGAAAGCTTGCTTGCCTATTTGGGCCATCGGGGCTGAGGCTGATATGACGACGGTTTCCAGTGCGTCACAGCCCTCGAATGCGCCATCTGCGTTACCTTGCGACGACCATCTGATTTCTTTCAACTTAGTACCCAAGTTGACGGACTTCAGACTCTCACAATTATAAAAAGCCTCGGGATAGATGATCTCAACGTTGTCGCAGGAAAAGGACTTCAGCGCGATGCAGTCGTAGAAAGCGCATCTGCCGATGTACTTCACCGATGGTGGCACATTGACTGACTTTAAATTGTCGCAGTCCTCAAAGACACCCGTACCATCTGTCGCACCTCCAATCTGCACAACAGTATTCGGAAGACTGATAGCCGTAAGGTCGTCTTCGTCATAGAAAGCCTCGTCGTTTATTTCGGTAACATCACCACTTAACTTAATGATGTATTTGCCGAACCAAAAATCATGACTAATTATCGTATGTCCGCAGAGAGTCTCTCCTACATCATAATTGCTGTCATCAAGTATGCCTCCATCTTTGGTCAAGTACCAGATTTCATCGTTAGGCGGTGTGTCGAGTTGCGCCAAAGCCGGAGACGTGCAGCGCATCACCAGCACTGCGGAAAGTATGAGTTTGAGAATTTTTCTGTTCATGAATTTTTGCGTATAAATAATCTTCAAGATTAAATGTGAATTTCGGGCGGCAAAGATAAGACATTTTTTTGATTATAAAAGTTTAAAAGTTTAATGATTGAGAGGTTTGAAGATTTATTTGCGCATATTTGAAAAAAGTGGTATTTTTGCGGCCTGAAATAAATTTTAAAGTCGAACTTTAAATTTGTCATAATAATGAATAATCAACTTATAACCAGAGACTTAAGCACGAACATTGATAGGATTTTCAATTATTTTTCTGTCGTGACAATGATTGGTCCGAGACAGTCGGGCAAGACGACGATGTGCCGGAGTCTCTATGCCGACCTTCCGTATGTCAATTTGGAGGACGCCTCCACGTTGTTGGAGGTTCAGCAGGACCCCAAGGCCTTTTTGACAAAATGGGAGCAGGGCATGATAATAGATGAAGCCCAGCGGTATCCCGACATTTTTTCATATCTCCAGGTATTGGTTGACGAGGACCGGATACGTGGCAACAGCAGCCGTCGGTTTGTCGTCACCGGCAGTGCCAATTTCGCACTAATGGAGCGTGTCTCGCAATCGATGGCCGGGCGCACCGCGGTCGTCACTCTTCTGCCGCTGTCAACGCATGAGATATTGTCGCGGCATCCTCAGTTCTCCACCGATGAAAGAATATTGAGGGGCGGTTATCCTGCGTTGTGGGTGAACGACATAGCCGGAAGGGATTTGATTTTCAGCAACTACTACACAACATACGTGGAAAGGGATTTGAGGCAATTGGTGCAGGTCAAGGATCTATTTCAGTTTAACACTTTCATGCGTCTGTGCGCGGGACGGATAGGCACAGAGTGCAACGCTTCGGCATTGGCGGTGGCGGTCGGAGTCAGCGTGCCCACCATTCAGTCTTGGCTGAGTGTTCTGGAGGCGTCGTACATCATATATCCATTGCGTCCGTACTATGCCAACATAAAGAAACGTCTGGTGAAAACACCCAAGCTGTATTTTTATGACACAGGCTTGGCGAGTTGGCTGTTAGGCATTCATTCCGTGGAGCAGGTGGCAACCCATCCGCTGCGGGGCAATCTGTTTGAGAACATGGTCATCAACGAATTTGTAAAGGAGCGGCATAATCATTTGCAGATGCCGAATCTGTATTATTACAAAGACCAGCAACAGCACGAAGTCGATTTGCTGTCGGTGGCGGATGACGGCACTTTTTCGGCGTATGAAATAAAGTCAGGCCAAACGTACCGCCCGGAGTACTTTGACGGCCTGCGCTATTTGAAGGGTTTGTTCACCGACACGATGACATCTTCCCGGGTCGTTTATGATGGCGACCAGTCCAATCCGTCGCCGACGGACGGCCTCATGAATTATCGCGCCGTCGGCGGGGAAAGGTGAAGGGGGGACAAAGGTTTAAAGGTAAAATGGGAAAGGGGTTAGAGCTCAAACATCGAGGTTTTCATCCGCTCACTTTTTTCAAAAATCACATGAAATTTTCATGCCGCGAAAGTGCAAAAAATGTTAATTTTGCAGCCTGAAAAATCATAAAGGAATACATCATGGAAAGTTTTAAAATAGGCGACAGAGTCAGCTTTTTGAACGACAAAGGCGGCGGCGTGGTGAGGAAGGTCATCGACACGCGCATGGTGGAGGTTGAGATTGAAGACGGGTTCAACATCCCGGTGTTGGTTAGCGACCTTGTCCTCGACTTCCGTTCGCAGCCGGGGCGTCAGCAGGAGGCGGCGCAGAAGGCGCAGCAGGAGATCAGGAACCAGCAGATAGTGGAGCAGGAGACGCGCAATGAAGCACGCCGCACGGAGCTCCGCCGTTTCGCGCGTAACGTCGAGGAGGAAGGTGTGTATCTCGCTTTCATCCCGCACGACCAGCAGTGGCTCATGACGGGCCTCATCGACGTGGCGGTGGTGAACCACACCCCGGCCGATGCCTTGTACAGCTTCAACCTGAAGCGGGAAGGCAAATATCTCAACGTCGATTACGGCAGCATCGCGGCTTATTCAAAGGTCGTGGTCGAGGCCATCTCGCGTGACGACATCGAGCAGTGGTGCGAGGGCCTGGTGCAGGTCGTCCTCTGCCAGGACGACATCGACTTCGTCTATCATCCGCTTCACGCGCCGTTCGCGCTGCGGTCGAGCCGTTTCTTCAAGGACGGCAGCTTCGCCGAGTCGGGCGTGCTGGGCGAGAAGGCGATGATGATAAGCCTCTCGTCGCTGGTCGCGCTCAAAGGCTCGGAGGCCGACTTCGCCAGGCTGATGAAAGACGGCGTGATGCAGCCGAAGCCGTCGAAGGAGATAGTCAGGGAGAAAGCCCTGATCGACAGGCATCAGACGGCGCCTGGCGAGGCCATCGTTGACCTCCACATCGGCGAGCTGGTTGACAACATCCTCGGGATGTCGAGCAGCGACATCTTCAGGGTGCAGGTCGAATATTTCAAGAAGATGCTCGACAGCGCCATTGAGAACGACTACACGAAGGTGACGTTCATCCACGGCGTCGGCAACGGCGTGCTGAAGAACCACATCATACAGGAGCTGCGCAACTACGAGAACACCTCCAACAAGATGGCGTCGATCTCGAAGTTCGGCGTCGGGGCGCTTGACGTGATGATTGACGATAAGAGATGAGAGGGGAAAGAGTAAAGAGTAAAGAGTAAAGAGTAAAGAGTAAAGAGTAAAGAGTAAAGAGATGCGTTAGAGGATGATTTTTTTTGTTCTAATATAATTTTTTTTGATAAATGATTTGTATCTTTGCGGTGTATTTTTTTGAAAAAACGTTATGAATAGAGAGCAATTTATACAATCGCACAGTAATCTGTTCTGGTATATCCCCCGCGAAAAGAAATGCGATGTGTCTGATTCCTTGTTGGTTGAGACGATATTGAACGAGGGCACGATGGATGACTATCGCGAATTGCTGGCAATACTTGGGCCGAGGCGGGTGGCGGAGGTCTTCTTTGGCGCATCAGAACGCGAAGTCAAGAACTATTATCCTGAAATACGTAATTTTTTCTCAATAGTATTGTCGAAATATGCACAGTGAAATATTGTCAAAAGAGCAGGCGGAGTTGCTCCCTTGGGTGAAACAATTCAGGCGGGAGTTTTATCTTGTTGGCGGAACCGCCATCGCATTTTATCTGGGGCATCGCAGGTCTGTTGATTTTGACTTGTTTAAAAAGGGAGACCTGAACCACAAAAAGAATCTGGAACGGATACGAGACACTGGGTTTGAATATAAGATCACGCGTCGTGTGACGGAGCAGATGAACTGCATCGTCAATGATGTGAAGGTGACGTTTTTCCAATATCCATTTGAAGTTGCTGCCAAACAAGACGTTGACGGAGTCTTCCGTGTCCCGACGTTGCTTGATTTAGCTGCGATGAAGGCATACGCACTTGGGCGCAGGTCGAAATGGAAAGATTATGTTGACTTGTATTTCCTGCTGAAAGACCATTTCGACATTCTTCAAATAAGCGAGAGGGCTTATGAAATTTTCGGCGATTTGTTTTCCGAGAAAATGTTTCGTGTCCAGCTGTCATATTTCGCGGATGTTGATTATACGGAAGATGTTGATTATTTGATTGAAAATCCTCCGACGAACGAGGAGGTCAAGGAGAAATTGACGTGTCTTTCGACAGAAGGCGTTTGATCTGTCTCCGGACGGTGCCGGATAGCTGTGAAGACTGTGTCGTCGGTCGGTATCGCAGGCGGCAAAGACACAGTTTCGTTTTGGAATTTGACGATTTCTGCAAAGATAAAAACAGAAGCGCCCTGGATGCCAAGGCGCTTCTTTTGTGATCCCGCCGGGGGTCGAACCCGGACCGAAGGAACCGGAATCCTTAATTCTATCCATTAGACTACGGGACCATTGTGGAGCTGGAGGGAGTCGAACCCTCGTCCAAACTTGGAACAATTATGCTTTCTACATACTTATTCCGCTGTTGTTTTTCGTGGCAGGCAAGGGAGCGAACGCCCTAAGCCGGCCCTTATCCCCTTGAGCTTCGCGACGTTGCCGGGGCTTCCGCGCCGCTATCCCGAAATTGATGAGCACCTCGTTGCCGGACCGGAATCAGGAGCCTCCATCCGCGAGATGTCTCGTCCCCTCACCTTGTGTGGGGATTGAGCTTCAACCTACTGTGCTTCGGTTAAGCAGCGAGAGCGTAGTTGTTTTCGCCAATTAATTTTTTGCGGTCAAGATTTGCGAGCGTCACCGCATGGCTCGGTATGCTTACATAACCATCCTGCAAGCTGTCAAAACCGGTCAACCCCAAGATAGTTGCACGCTTCCTTTTCAAAAAGCGTGCAAAAGTACTACTTTTTTTTCAAAAAATCGCGTTTTTCAAAAAAAGATTTTAACAATCTGAAAATCTGCCGACAAAATCCGTCAGAAGTTGAGTCTCGGCGACGTCTCGTTGTAATACGTGTCGATGATTTCCACGGCTTCGTCAGCGGTGTCAACGACGTGGAAGATGTCGAAGTCGAAGTCGGAGACGAGCCCGTCCGCGAGAAGCGTGTCCTTGAACCATCCGACCAGTCCGCTCCAGAACTCCTTCCCGACCATCACGATGGGGAAGTTGTTGATTTTCTTGGTCTGTATGAGCGTGATGGCCTCCGACAGCTCGTCGAGCGTGCCGAAGCCGCCGGGGAAGGCGATGAAGCCCTGCGCGTAACGCGTGAACATGGTCTTCCTCACGTAAAAGTAATCGAAGTCGATGGATTTGTCGGGGTCGATGTATTTGTTGGGGCGTTGCTCATGCGGAAGCACGATGTTCAGCCCGACGCTTTTGCCGTGCGCCTTCGACGCGCCCTTGTTGCCCGCCTCCATGATGCCCGGGCCGCCGCCGGTGATGATGCCGAAGCCCTTCTTCACGAGCTTCGCCGCGGTGTCCTCCGCCATCTTGTAATACTGACTTTCCTTCGGCAGCCTGGCCGAGCCGAAGATCGCCACGCAAGGCCCGATCCTCGACAACGTCTCGTAACCGTTCACGAACTCCGACATGGTCTTGAAGACGGACCATGAGTCGTTGGCTTTCATGTCGCTCCATGCCCTCAGCTCCGTCGCTTTCTTGAAACTGTTGATGTCCATAACTTGTAGTTTAAAATTTTGCAAAGATACTTATTATTTTCAAAAAATGATGACAAATAAAATGTTGATAAAAAAATTCTTCCAAAATGTGAAAGACATGATAAAAAGTTGTATTTTTGCAGCCTGAAAAGTTGAGACGACGCGGATTTAGCTCAGTTGGCAGAGCGAAAGCTTCCCAAGCTTTAGGTCGCGAGTTCGAACCTCGTAATCCGCTCAAGAAAATAAATGTCGCGGGTGCTGAAAAATATCGTATTTTTGCACTCGCAAAAAAGGAAGCTTAGCTCAGTTGGTTCAGAGCACTTGCCTTACAAGCAAGGGGTCAATGGTTCGAGTCCATTAGTTTCCACCACGGAGTCCACACAGACTCCTTTTTTTGTCTCTGCGGTTATGACTAAAATTTGACCTATAGGCCCCATTTTACAGTTTCTTTTTGATTACGGTTCTTCTTACTGATTTCTTCAGCTCAAAGAAGTTGATCCACTTCTCTATGATGTTTGCGGCGTATTTTTCAACAGACTCGCGGGCTTCGTGGAGTGATGTCCGACTATTTGAAGAGGTCTGAATGTGTGCCTGTCCTGATTAATGACAGCAGACGGATTTCATCGTCTTTTGAATAGATTAACAGCCAGTCGGGTTTAATGTGGCATTCACGCGTTCCCTCAAAGTTGCCGTGAAGTGGGTGGTCTTTATGCTTCCGTTCAAGTTTTTCACCTTTTTGAAGTTTTTCAACGACGGAAATAAGGTCGTCAATGTCAAGGCCGCGCTTTTTTGCCATCGCGACATCCTTTTCGTACCTCGGTGATGCAAACAGGTTATAGAGCATACATTCTCTCCTTAAATTCATCGAGGTTTTTGTAGTGTCTGCCTTTTCCGGCTTTTACGTCTTTGATTGCCTGAAGTGTCTCTTCACTGCCGTTCTTTTCCTCTTCTTGTTTCAATTCCACCACTCCGAGTGACAGAAGATAATTGAGCAACGCCTTCCCGTCGTTAGTTCTTTCGTTTAGAGTTACTGTATAAGTTGCCATAATCTTATATTTTAAGTCTATTACTATCGGCTGCAAAGATACACATTATTTCGAAAATGTGTAAGAACATGCGTGACTTTTTAATATTTCCGGAAGAGGTCGGAGTGTGTGCCGGTGTCAATCATAAGCATGACGAGTTCGCCATCATGTTTCTCCCAGACAAGGAGCCAGTTGGGTTTCAGGTGGCATTCCAGGCAGCCTTTGTATTCACCGGTGAGTTTGTGTGTCTTGTACCTTGCGGGAAGTTCGCCTTTTTCTTCGAGGATCTCCATTGCCTCTTTGATGACTTTCATGTCATAGCCTCTTTTGGCGCACATGTCGAAAGACTTGTCGAATTTCCTGGTGTACGAGATCTTATACATTTACTCCGTGTTTCTTGAAATACTCGTCAACACTGTCGCATTCGGTGATGCGTCCAGCTTTCGCATCTTCAAGTGCCTCATCAAGGCCGCATTTGCAGGGCTTCCTGAAGACCACACTTGAAGCCCGTTTCATTGCCGCGAGTATTCCGCGGCCTTCGTTTGTCCTTTCGTCGATTGTCACAGTGTACGTTGCCATAATTCTGAAATTTCACGCGGCAAAGATACATATTATTTCGGAAACGTGTAGTAATATGCGTGACTTTTTTGAGATTTGTAACCCAGTTGCAGGCGGAAAGAGATAAAAAAATCAGGACGGCCGTCGTGACCGTCCTGATTTGTTGTATCCGCGAAAAAACCGCGAGTTTACTTGATGTTAGGCTCTTCGAGTCCGAGGTGTTTCTTCTTGTCAACGGCCTTGAGTATGACACCGATGACGAGCGCCGCGATGCCGAGGCAGGCGAGCATGATCAGCGGGGCGGTGTAGTTGTATGACACTGAAGCCACTTCAGGTGTTATTTCGCCATTTGCAACTGCATTTACAAGGTCTCTGTTGCTGTTGTCGAGGACCTTGCCGATGAGCAGCGGGAACAGCCACAGGCCGATGTTCTGGATCCAGAAGATGAGTGCGTAGGCTGAACCGATGATCTTCTCATCAACGAGCTTCGGGACGCTCGGCCACAATGCCGCCGGCACGAGTGAGAACGACGCGCCGAGGACGAGGATCGTGACGTAGGCCACGATGACGCCGCCGACGGCGTTGCCCTTGAACATCGGCAGGATGAACGCGAATGTCAGATGGCAGAGGATGAGGAGCAGTGAACCGACCATCAACATCGTAGCGGCCTTGCCTTTGTGGTCAACGGCGTTGCCGAGGATAGGTGTGATGGCGACTGCGAGCAGCGGGAACACCGCGAAGATGGTTTCGGCAGTGCCGCGCATGTAGCCCATGTAGCAGTAAACGACGAGGGCGACGACCGCCACGGCCATCAGACCGATCTTCATCGGTTTCTTCTTCGAGAAGTTGCTTGCGAAAGAGCCGGCTGCCACGACGAGCATGATGACGTACTGCACGATGGTGACTGTGTTGCTTGCCCAGAAGCCTTCACCTGGTGTGAGGGTGAGGTTGCACTGGAGCATGTTGACGGCGTATTTCTGGAATGGGAAGATTGCTGAATAGTAAAGCACGCAGAGAAGTGCCACGAGCCAGAATCCGAGGCTCGAGAGAATCTTGCCGATGTCTGACACCTTGAACGGGTCGTCTTTCTCTTCCGCCTCGCCGGTCTGACCGTCGAGTTTCTTGTCCATGAAGAAATAAACGATGAACATTATCAATGCGATGCAGAGAAGCACCACGCCGAATGCCACTGAACGTGAGACCTCAATCTCGCCGCCGAGCTTCGCGAAGAAAGGCGAGAAGATCATGCAGGTGGCGACGCCGAGACGCGCCAACGCCATCTCTGAACCCATCGCCAAGGCTGTCTCACGGCCTTTGAACCATTTCACGATACCGCGTGACACCGTGATGCCGCCCATCTCAGCGCCGCAGCCGAAGAACATGAAACCGACAGCCGCCAGCTTCGCCGATGCAGGCATGCCTCTGTAGAACGGGGAGACGCCGAGCTCGTCGAACAACGGGATGTAGTTGAGGTTGTTGGTGAACCAAGCCTCAAGGCTGCTGCCCATGAATGCCTTTGAAATGGCGTAGTATTCAATCAACGCGCCGAAAAGCATCACGCCGCCTGAAAGGACCGCGGTGAAACGCACTCCCATCTTGTCGAGGATGATACCCGCAAAAATGAGGAAGAACACGAATACGTTGAGGAATGTCTCAGCACCCTGCATGGTACCGAATGCTGTCGAATCCCAAAGACGCCCGCCGTGCTCAGGCGCGAGCATCATGAGGTCCTTGATAGGTGACAAAATGTCCATGAAAATGTAGGCGCAGAACATCGCCAACGCCAAAAGCAACAACGCGGTCCATCTCATCGCCGCACTGTCACGTAAAGTCTGAATTTTTTCTGTCATATCTGTTATTTTAAAAGTTTTTAAAGTTTATAAAGTTTTAAAGTTCATAAAGTTAAAAGTGGTGTGGCGCTTTCAGACTTTATGAACTTTATACTTTCTGACTGTTTATCTCGCCGGAAGTTGTACGATTTCCTTCTTCCAGCCTTTGATGACTTCCTTCGTGAAGTCGGCGAGAGTCTGCGGGTTGATGCTCTTCACGATGCCGTCGTGTTCGGCTTCGATGTTGATGCCGTCCTCGTTGTATCTCTTCAACGCGTTCATCCAGAAGTAGTTCTCTTCGAGCTGCTCGGCGCGTTTCTTGTGGAAGTTCTCGATGACCTTGTTGAGGTCTTCCGCCGCAGGGCCGTTCGTCGCCACGTCGTTCAAGCCGTCATAGACCTTGCCCATGAGCTTCTTGTAGATTTCGTCGTTCGTGTCGAAGGCGATGAGGAACAGGTAAGCGTTCTTCGGCTTGTCCATGATCTGCCCCATGACGCCGACGCCGTATGTGCCGCCTTCCTCCTCACGGATGGTGCGTGTGTAGTAGATGTCCATCAGATCGCCGAGGGCGTCCATGTAAAGCTCGTTGCGGTAGTTGTAATCCATCTTGCCATTGATAATCATGTAGATTGTGGTCTTAGGATTCTGCATCTGGTTGGTGAAGTGGCAGATGTTGTCTTTCTCAGGGATGCCGAGGTTGATGTCTTTCCAGTTGTCTTTACGTTTGTTCTTCTTCAAAGAAGCGAGATATTGTTCGACCAGCGGTTTGAACTGGTTCTCGTCGATGTTGCCCACGAAGTATAATGTGAAGTTGTTCGGGTCGGCGAAACGGTCTTTGTAGTATTCCATCGCCTGGGCGTAGTCCTTGTCGTAGTCGATGTTGTCGAGGTCCGAGGCTTTCGTCCTGATGCGGAGCGGGTGGTTGCCGTACATCACGCTCACCAATGAGTCGGAGAACCTGATCATCGGGTCGAGTTCGATGTTCTTGAGTGCGCTGCGGCTGCGTTCGATGAACGAGCGGAACGCCTCCTCGTCGGCACGCGGGCTTGTGAAATACAGGTATATGAGCTGCATCATCGTCTCGAGGTCTTTGGGTGTGCTTACGCCGCTCATGCCTTCTGAATATGTCGATATTGACGGCTTCACCGAGACCTTCTTGCCGGCAAGCACCTTCGGCAGGTCGATGGCGCTGAAGTCACCCACGCCGCCGAGAGTGATGATGTCATCAAGGTTCTGCAAGGTGACAGGGGCATCCTGCGGGAGTGCCGAGAGACCGCCGTAGCTCACCGCGCTGAAACGGATCTCGTCTTCCTTGAAGTTGGTCTTCTTGTAAATGACCTTCATGCCGTTGCTGAGTGTCAGCACTGTGGCGTCGAGTTCGGCGATGGCTTTCTCTTTCTTTATCTTGCCGGGTTTTGGCATGTTGGCTACGATAGGGCCGTCGAACACCTCTTCCTCGTATGCCTCGACTTCGGCTGCGTTGGCTTTCTCGTAGGCTGCGAGAATTTCTTCCTTGGTCGGAAGCACTTCGCCTTCTTTCTGAGGGGCCGTGACGGTGATGACGAGGTTGTTCTCAGGGATGAGCTGCTGCGCCACCATGTTGATGACTTCGAGCGGGATGTTCGGCACAATCTGGCCGTAATATGTGTATTCCGTCTCGATGCCCATCATCGGCTCGTTGTAGAGGAAGTGGCTGAGGCATTCGCTGACGTAGCTGCTGTTGTCGGTGTTGTTCCTCTCTTTATATTGGCTCTCAACCTGTTTCATGAAGTCGGCCTTGGCTCTCTCATATTCCGATGCGGTGAAGCCGAACTGCTGCATGCGTTTGTTCTCGGTGACGAGGGCCGTGAGCGCCTCGTCGATGCCGGCGGCGTCTTTAGCCATCGCCATGCTTGTCCATGCGTCCTTGGTAGGGGAGATGTAATAGCTTGAATAATAGCTATAACCATAGACGAAAGGCGGGTTGGCCTTCTGCGTGAGTTCTCTCAGACGGTTGATCTGCATCGTCGAAATCATGCTGAGCATGTAGTTGGCCATCCAGTATTGCATGTCATTCTTCAATGAGTCAGGGGTCGCGTCGCATTTGTAATAAAGGCTGACTTCGTAGTTGGTCTGTTCGGGGTCGGAGCAGATGGCGACGATTGGCTCTTCGTTGTCGTCGATCATGAACTGCGGTCTCGGTGCCGGGTTGACCGGCGCCTTGATGTCGGCGAACATCTCTTTGATGCGTGCTTCGATGGCATCGACGTCAACGTCACCGACGATGATAAGACCTTGTAGGTCAGGGCGATACCATTTGTGATAGTAGTCGCGGAGTGTCTGGTACTCGAAGTTGGCGACGACTTCCGGGAGCCCGCCTGGGAGACGGTTCGCGTAGGGGCTGTTCGGGTACATGACGGGGAGGATCTGTTTCATGATGCGCTCGCCTGCGTTTTCGCGTGTGCGCAGCTCTTCGAGGATGACGCCGCGTTCGCTGTCGATCTCGCTTTCTTCGAGTGCGATGAAGCTCGACCAGTCGTGGAGGATGAGGAGGCAGGTGTCAACGAGGCCGGGGAGGTCTGTCGGGACTTCTGTCACCATATACACTGTCTGGTCGATGCCTGTGCCGGCGTTGAGGTTCTCGCCGAATTTGATGCCGCGGCTCTGGAGATATTCGCGGAGCATCATGCCCGGAAGGTTGGTGGTACCGTTGAACGCCATGTGCTCGAGGAAGTGGGCGAGGCCGCGCTGACTCTCCTCTTCAAGCACCGAGCCGACCTTCTGCGCGATGTAGAAATTGGCGCGCTTCGCCGGTTTCTCGTTGTGACGGATGTAGTACGTCATGCCGTTGTCCAGTTTCCCGTAACGCACGTTCGGGTCCATCGGACATGGCATCGCCTGCTGGGCGAAACCGCTCACTGCGAATGTCGCAATGAGCAGCAATGATAAGAATAACTTTTTCATTTGTTTTGAACTTTTAAATTATTTAGTATATTGATTTTTAACACAAGTTTCACGAGTTTTTAACACGAGTTTCACGAGTTTTTCCTTTTTCTCTCTTTTAACTTTACTCTTTTAACTTTTAACTAATAAAGCTGGATGACGTATTTTTCCTCAAAATACTGTTCCTCAAACCATTTGCTGATTGCCGTCATGTTGCGTTTCCAGTTTTTCGGGACGCTGCGCAGCTCGTCTTTGATGTCGCCACCTTTTAAATATAGGATGCCGCCGGCTTCGATGTCGTTGGTGATGCGTAGCTTCCCGTTGCACCATTTCACGAAGTCGGGGAGTTGCGTGACGGCGCGGCTCACGATGACATCGAACTTGTCCTTGATGTTCTCGGCGCGGTCATTCAACGCCGTGACGTTATCCAAGCCAAGCTTTTCCTTCACGTCCTGCACCACCTTTATTTTCTTGCCGATACTGTCAACGAGCAGGAATCTCGTCTGCGGATACATTATCGCCAGCGGGATGCCGGGGAAACCGCCGCCTGTGCCGATGTCCATCACCTTCATTCCGGGAAGGAGATCGAAATATTTTGCAATGGCAAGAGAATGAAGGACATGATGCTCGTAGAAGTTTTCCATGTCCTTGCGCGAAATCAGGTTTATCTTGCTGTTCCAGTCTTCATACAAAGGCGCAAGTTGCTCGTATTGTGCCATTTGCGCCTCGTTCAGGTTTGGGAAGTATTTCTTTATTAAAAGATGGTCCATCTTCTTATTTTTAACTCGCAAAAATACAAAAAAAGTTATAAAGTCGTAAAGTTTTTAAGGTTTAAAGTTAAAAAGTTTAGTTGAATTAATTTTAAGGTTGATATTGATAATTTTTAGTAATTTTGCGCGTTTTTAAACGAAAAATGGCGAGAAAGATTTGTATAACGGTTTTGACACTGTTGATATTCAATGTGGTAAATTGTTTTGCGCAGCAGAGCAAGGAGACGGTTGATTATATCAACAAGTACAAGGACATCGCCATGACCGAGATGGTGAAGAATAAGATTCCTGCGTCGATAACTCTTGCGCAGGGGATTCTTGAGTCGGGCAGCGGCAACAGCGTTCTCGCCAAAAAAGGCAACAATCATTTCGGGATAAAATGCCACAGCGACTGGAAAGGCAAGACGATGCGGATGGACGACGACGCGCCGAAGGAGTGTTTCCGCGTATATGACAGCGCAGAAGAGTCGTTCCGCGACCACTCCAATTTTCTGAAACGCGACCGTTATAAAGCACTCTTCGACCTGAAAATCACTGACTATCAAGGCTGGGCGAAGGGACTGAAGAAAGCCGGCTACGCCACACTGCCGACGTACGCCTCGGTGCTTATCAAACTCATCGAGAATTACGAACTTTATAAATACGACGAGATGGTGATGAGCGGAAAGTTCAAGGTCAAAAGCAAAAAGGAAAAGGTCAAAGCTGTGGAATCGGATGGCGGCGGCAAGCAACAGAAGCCCGTTGACGCGAAGAAACAGAAACGCCTGAAGAAACGCGCTGAAAAACAACAGCTTGCCGTCCCGACAATGCAGAACTGTGTCGTGGTCGGCGTGACAGCCGACAAGCATTATATCCGCGAGAACTTCGGGGTGAAGTTCATATTCACGAAGGAGAACGACTCTCTTGATGCTCTTGCTAAAGAGCTTGGAATGAGAAAATATCAGTTGGTGAAATACAATGACTTAGGTGCCAAAACTGTCTTCAAGGAAGGCGAGGTGCTTTATGTCGAGCCGAAGCGTATGCGTGCCGTTGATGGCTATAAATATCATGTCATACAAAAAGGTGAGACGCTGTCGCACGTCTCGCGCCTTTACGCAGTCCGCCTGAAAAGACTGCTCAAAATGAACGACTTGGACGAGAACTCGGTCCTGCAGGTCGGGCAGGTGATAAGGCTGAGATAGTTGGGAGTGGAAAGGTGAAAGGTGAAAAGGTGGAAAGGTGAAAGGTGAAAAGGTGGAAAGGTGAAAAGGTGGAAAGGTGAAAGGTGCCGATCATCTTGCGTCAGCCTCTCTAACCTCTAACCTCTAACCCCTAACCCCTAACCCCTAACCTCTAACCTCAAATACCTCGCGGTATATCCGACGTTTTTCTCAACGATTTCTTCCGGCGTGCCTTGCGCTAATATCATGCCGCCGCGCTCGCCGCCTTCAGGCCCCATGTCGATGATGTAGTCGGCCATCTTTATCACGTCCATGTTGTGCTCGATGATGAGGACGGTGTTGCCTTTGTCAACGAGCTTGTTCAGCACGTCCATCAGCACCTTGATGTCCTCGAAATGCAGTCCTGTCGTCGGCTCGTCGAGGATGTAGAGTGTCTTGCCGGTGTCGCGTTTCGACAGTTCGGTGGCTAATTTCACGCGCTGCGCCTCGCCGCCCGACAGCGTGGTTGACGGCTGCCCCAACGTGATATAACCGAGACCTACATCTTGCAATGTCTTGATTTTCTGTAAGATAAGCGGGAAGTTCTCGAAGAACACCACGGCTTCGTCGATGGTGAGGTTCAGCACGTCGTTGATCGACTTGCCTTTGAAGCGCACCTCGAGCGTCTCGCGGTTATAGCGCATCCCTTGGCATGTCTCGCATTTCACCTGAACGTCGGGGAGGAAGTTCATCTCGATGACGCGCACGCCCGCCCCCTGGCACGTCTCGCAGCGTCCGCCTTTCACGTTGAACGAGAAACGCCCTGATTTATAGCCTCTTATCTTCGACTCCGGCAGCTCTCCGTAGAGTTTCCTTATCTCGTCGAAGACTTTCGTGTAGGTCGCCGGATTCGACCTCGGCGTCTTGCCTATCGGTGCCTGGTCGATCTCAATGACCTTGTCGATGAACTGCAGCCCTTCGATTTTCTCGTACGGCAGCGGGTTCTTCTCCGAGCGGTAAAAATGCTTCGACAGGATAGGGTAGAGGGTCTCGTTGATGAGCGTCGATTTCCCTGAGCCAGAGACGCCTGTCACGCATATCATCACGCCGAGCGGGAGGTCGAGCGTCACGTCCTTGAGGTTGTGTCCGGAAGCCTTATATAATATAAGGTGTTGTCCGTCGAACGGCTTCCTGCGTGTCGCCGGCACTTCGATGCGCCGCTTCCCGTTGAGGTAGTCGCACGTCAGCCCCTTGCCTTTCTTCAGCGCGCCCGGTTTGCCTTGGAAGACGACCTCGCCGCCGTTGACGCCCGCGCCCGGACCGATGTCAACGAGATAGTCGGACGCCAACATGGTGTCTTTGTCGTGCTCGACGACGATGACGCTGTTGCCGATGTCGCGCAGCTCCTTCAGCGACTCAATAAGCCGGTGGTTGTCACGCTGGTGCAGTCCGATGCTCGGCTCGTCCAGGATGTAAAGGATGCCTGTCAGTTGCGAGCCGATCTGTGTGGCGAGCCGGATGCGTTGAGCCTCGCCGCCCGACAGGCTCTTCGCCGGACGGTTCATGTTCAGGTAGTCGATGCCGACGTTGAGCAGGAAGTTGATGCGTTTCTTTATCTCGATGAGGATGTCGTGCGAGATTTCCTTCTGTTTTTCATTCAGATGGCCGGGCAGTTCGTCGAGCCATCGCGACAGCGTGGTGACGTCCATCTCCGCGAGTTCGGAGATGTTCTTCCCGTTGAGGCGGAAATACAGCGCCTCTTTCTTGAGACGTCTGCCGTGGCATTCGGGACATTCCGCCTCGTTCATGAAGCTGTTGGCCCATTTCAGGATGGAAGCCGGCGCGTTCTCCTCGCTCTGTTTGCGTATGACGTTGACGATGCCCTCGAAGGGCATTGAGTATGTGGACTTTGTGCCGAGGTATTCTTTCACTACGGTGAACGACTCGCTGCTTCCGTAGAGGATTACGCTCATCGCCGTCTCGGGTATCTCGTTGATGGGCGTGTCGAGGTCGAAGCCGTAGCGTGCGCCGATGGCCTCGAGCTGGCAGAACACCCAGTTGTTCTTGTATTCGCCGAGCGGGGCGAGGCCGCCCTGACGGAGACTCTTGCCGCCGTCGGGGATTATTTTCTTTATGTCAACGGTGATGATGGTGCCGAGGCCGTTGCATTTCGGGCACGCACCATACGGACTGTTGAAGCTGAATGTGTTGGGCTCCGGGTCTTGGTAGGCTATGCCGGTGGTCGGGCACATGAGCAGCTTGCTGTAATATTTCACATCCGTCGTGCCATCCTCAAGCACGTAAAGCATGCCTTTGCCTCGGCGGAACGCTGTCTCTACCGACTTTGTGATACGTTCCTTGCTGTCACCGTGAACCTCAACACGGTCAACGACGATTTCGATGTCGTGCGTCTTGTAACGGTCGAGCTGCATCCCGAAGACCAACTCGCGGATGACGCCATCGACGCGCACCTTGATGTACCCCTGCTGTCGTATCTGCTCGAACAACTCGCGGTAATGACCTTTCCTGCCTCGCACGACAGGGGCCAAGACGTTGATTCTCTTGTTTTTATATTGCTCCATTATCATGGTGGTGATCTGCTCTTCGGAGTAACGCACCATCTTCTCGCCGGTGTTGTATGAGAACGGCTCGGCGGCTCTCGCGTAAAGCAGACGCATGAAGTCGTAAATCTCGGTGATGGTCCCGACGGTAGAGCGCGGGTTCTTGTTCACGGACTTCTGCTCGATGGAGATGACGGGGCTGAGGCCGTTGATCTCATCGACGTCGGGACGCTCCATGTTGCCGATGAACTGGCGGGCGTAGGCGGAGAACGACTCCATGTAACGCCGCTGACCTTCGGCGTATATCGTCTCGAAGGCGAGCGACGACTTCCCGCTGCCGCTCAAGCCCGTGACGACCACGAACTTGTCGCGCGGGATGCGCAAGTCGATGTTCTTCAGGTTGTTCTCACGCGCACCGTAAATCTCCAAAAATTCGTCCTCTGCAATGTCATTCTTCATTTTTCAATTTTTTTAGTCAAACCCCCACACTTCTCTGAACCTTAACTTTCTACTTTCAACCTTTTACCTTTTACCTTTTACCTTTTACCTAATAACGGTGTCGTTCTCAAACTCGGCGAAGTCAATGTCGCCCAGCGCCTCCTTGCTGTACGCCGCCGTGATGTTGAACGGCTTGACCGGAATCTTGACCTCGTATGTCTTATTTCCCTTGACTCTCAATTTGTTGGAACGCAGCCACGGGTTGAAAGTCTTCAGGAGCTTGTAGGTTATACCATGTTCCTTCGCGAAATCAGCCCAGTTGTCGATATCTTCCTTGATGGTGACTTTCTTGTATTTAAATGGTTGATATTCAAGGTTCTTGCTGATGTATATGCCGTGCTGCTCGGGGTTCTCGAAGATTTTTTTTACTGCGAGGATGCGGAAGACGTAACGCTCCGTCTCGTCGGCCATCAGCAGGTCATAGTATGATGTGACTTTCTGTTCTTTCATGAATTTCTGGACGCGTCGTGTGCCGGCGTTGAACGATGCCGCCACTAACGTCCAGTTGTGGAAGATGTTATAAGCCTGAAGGAAATACTTGCATGCCGCCTCCGTCTCAAGCTCGACGTTGTATCTCATGTCAACGTCTTTGTTTATCTCCAAGCCGAAGTCCTTGCCCGTCGATTCCATGAACTGCCAGAACCCGACGGCGCCTGACGGCGAGACGGCGTTGGTGAGCGTGCTCTCGATGACGCAGAGATACTTGAAGTCGTCGGGAATCTGGTATTTCTCGAGGATCGGCTCGATGACAGGGAACCAGCGTTTCGAGCGTTTCAGCAGAAGCATGGTGTTGCTGTGAAAATAACAGTTCGACAGCAGCTCGCGCTCGTACCTCTCCCTGATGTTGAACATCTCGAGCGGCACGCGCTCGCCCGCGAACGTTATGTCGTCCTGAAACTCGATGTCGTGGCTTTGGATGCAAATCTGCTCCAGCGTCGGACGGCGGTTCGCCGTGTTTATCGCCATGATACTCAGTACGACGGCTAATGTCGCCAACAGGCACACTGACACCGTCAGGATTATCAGAAGCGTTTTTGTCTTTTTCTCCATAAAAATCTTTATGACACGAAAAACAATAATGAGATTGCTCGACTCCGGGATTGCTCGACTCAGAGATTGCTCCACTCCGCTGTGCTGCGGTCGCAATGACGCGCGGCATTGGGGGGGATGTGGCGCGGCTTCGCCTCGCCCTTTTTCCCCGAAAAGGCTGTCGTCATTGCGAGCGAGGTCGAGCAATCTACAGGTGAACGACTTCTCCGTATGCCGCTGCTGCGGCCTCCATCATGGCCTCCGACATTGTCGGGTGCGGGAAGATGTTCTCGATGATGTCGCGGCCTTTCGCGCCGAGTTCGCGGCCGAGCACCGCCGTGGCGACCATCTCCGTCACGTTCTCGCCCACCATGTGGCAGCCGAGCCAGTCGCCGGTCTTCGCGTCGAACACCACCTTGATGAATCCGTCCTTGTTGCCGGCTGCCGCCGCCTTGCCTGACGCGGTGAACGGGAACTTCCCGACCTTCACCTCGTAGCCAGCAGCAATGGCTTTCGCCTCGCTCAAACCGACTGAAGCGACTTCAGGCGTGATGTATGTGCAGCCGGGGATATTGTTGTAATTCAATGGCTTCGGGTCCATGCCGCAGAACTTCTCAACGCAGATGATGGCTTCGTGCGACGCCTTGTGCGCCAACGCCGGCCCGTGGACGATGTCGCCGATGGCATAGACACCTTCGACGTTGGTCCTGTAGTATTCATCAACGTTGATCTTGCCGCGCTCGCTGGCGATGCCGAGGTTCTCCAATCCGAGACCTTCGAGGTTGGTCTGCACTCCCACAGCCGAGAGCACGATGTCGGCCTCGACGACCTTCACGCCCTTCTTCGTCTCGATGGTGCAGACGCATTTCTCGCCCGTGGTATCGACATTAGTGACCGATGCCTCTGTCATGACGGTCATCTTCAGCTTCTTGAAGCAACGCTCGATCTGCTTCGAGACCTCTTCGTCTTCGACAGGAAGCACGTTCGGCATGAACTCCACGAGAGTCACCTTCACGCCCATCGAGGTGAAGAAGAAAGCGAACTCCGAGCCGATGGCGCCCGAGCCGACGACGACCATCGTCTCCGGCAACTTGTTCAGCACCAATGCCTCACGGTAACTGATGATTCTCTTCCCGTCTATCGGCAGTGCCGGCAGCTGACGCACGTGCGAGCCTGTGGCAAGGATGATATGGTCGGCTTCGTATATCGTCTCAACGCCTTCAGTGTCAACGACCTTCACCGTCTTCTCCGCTGTGAGCGAGCCGAAGCCGTTGATGAGTTCGACGTTGTTCTTTTTAAATAGGTATTGAACGCCTTTGCTCATGCCGTCGGCGACGCCACGGCTGCGGGCAACGACAGCGTCCATGTCGGGCTTCACCTCGCCTTCGAGCTTAATGCCGTAGTTTTCAGCGTGTTGCATGTATGTGTAAACCGCCGCGCTCTTCAGCAAGGCCTTCGTCGGGATGCAACCCCAGTTGAGACATGTGCCGCCAATCTCCGACTTCTCGACGACGGCGACTTTCTTTCCGAGCTGCGAGGCTCTGATTGCAGCGACATATCCGCCAGGACCGCTGCCAATGACAATAACATCGTATTTCATGATAATCAATATTTTATGTTAAATTTTTGTTCGATTTCCATTGAAAAATTCCAAGTCGCGAAGATACGAATTTTTCCCACGGGATTTTAATTCAGCGTAAAATATTAATGTGTCCAGAAAAATTCAAGTCAGCTTCAATTTGTCAAATCACCTGTCGTCAAAAAATAATCATCAAAAGTTTGCGAATGTCAGATGTTGCCCATGATTATGCTGATGAGCAGAAATACGAAAAAATGTTAGTGAATTTGAATGTAATATATTGGATGTCAATATTTAATAAAATATGTATGTATTGTAAAAAATATTGTGTGATTCAAAATAAAGCCGTACATTTGCGCCCGAATTACAGTCATGGTTTTGACGACTTTCACATTGCACGGACCGGATGATAGGTTCTGCTGGTTTGAGCGATGAAATGGAATAAAAAGAACCTGCCATAACAAGATGAGTTTTTTATGAATAAATTAAAGTTATTTGCATTTGCTATAGCCGTGTTGGCGCTGACATTTACGTCATGCAAGAAAGACGACAACAACGAGTCGGGTAACAAGCCGAGTGATGACCACGCATACGTTGACCTTGGTCTTCCGAGCGGTCTGTTGTGGGCGACGTGCAACATCGGTGCGGACAAGCCCGAGGACTATGGCGACTACTTCGCATGGGGCGAAACTGCCACAAAGGATTCTTACAGTTGGTACACCTACAAATGGTGTAACGGCAGTTACAATAATCTCACGAAGTACAACTCGGATCCTGACTACGGCACTGTTGACGACAAAACCATGCTTGAACCGGCAGACGATGCGGCTCACGTGAACTGGGGCGGTGACTGGCGAATGCCGACACTTGACGAGATGGAAGAACTGGAAGACAACTGTACATGGGAATGGACGGCACAGGGCGGAAAGGACGGCTACTGCGTCACAGGTTCCAATGGCAACAGCATCTTCTTGCCAGCCGCCGGCTGCTACTACGGTGACAGCATCAGCTACGCCGGCTCCGACGGCTATTACTGGTCGAGTTTGCATGGCGACGGCTATCCGTTCGGGTCGTATGACTTGGGCTTCGATTCTGTTTACCTCGGCAAGAACAACTACGACCGCTACTATGGACACTCGGTCCGGCCAGTCTGCAATTCACAGAATTGAGCCCTGTCTATCGCAGACAGATGGGGATGCGTAGAAGTGGCAGAAACGCAGCCCGCAGGCGGCGAAAAATTTTAATAAAATTGGAAGACATATATTGCAGAGAGCCTTGTTCCCGCTGCCGGATGTCAGGTAAAATGGTCTTAAATGATGTTAAATTCCGTTGATTCTCAAATAATACGTTGCCTTACCGCGTCCGTGGCGTTCAATGCTTCCGTTCTCAACCATCGATTTCAAGGCGTTCTCGGCAGACGCTTTGCTTATGGTCGGGATGCCGTCCATTACATCGCTCTTGGTGAATCTGCCGATGCTCAATTCTCCTAAAATTCACCCGAATTAGGCGATTGAGACTGCGAAAATACAAATTAAAAGAATATGAAATTAATTTTTTATAAAAAATCAAGGACGACCACCAAAGGCCGTCCTTGACAATATCTGCGAAATCAGCGAAACGCAAATCCATGTAAATCAGCTTCCGAAGTCGTCGAACATGATGTTGTCCTTCGGCACGCCGAGGTTGTCGAGCATTTTCAGCACCGCCTGCGTCATCATCGGCGGGCCGCAGAGATAGTATTCGATGTCTTCCGGTGTCTCGTGGCTCTTGAGGTAATTCTCGAACAAGACCTCATGTATGTTCCCGACGTAGCCCGTCCAGTTGTCCTCCGGCAACGGCGCAGACAACGCGATGTTGAACTTGAAGTTAGGATTCTCCGCCTCGATTTTCTTGAAGTCGTCGATGTAGAACAGCTCGCGCAGCGAACGGCCGCCGTACCAGAACGAGGCCTTGCGGTCGGTGTGCCTGGTGAGGAACTGGTCGAGGATGTGCGAACGCATCGGGGCCATGCCCGCGCCGCCGCCGATGAAAATCATCTCGTTCTTCGTGTCCTTGACGTGGAACTCGCCGTAAGGCCCGCTGATAGTGACCTTGTCGCCGGGCTTCAACGAATAGATGTACGACGAGCAGACACCCGGGTTCACCTTCATGAATCCGCCGTTGACGCGGTCGAACGGCGGCGTGGCGATACGCACGTTCAACATGATGATGTTGTCCTCCGCCGGATGGTTCGCCATCGAATACGCACGGAACTGCGGCTCCGGGTTGTGCATCACAAGGTCGAACATGTGGAACTTCTCCCAGTCCTTCTGATATTCCTCGTTGACGATGATGTCTTTGTAATTGACGTCAATCTTAGGGACATCGATCTGTATGTAACCGCCCGACTTGAAGTTAAGGTGTTCGCCTTCAGGGAGTTTGACTTTGAATTCCTTGATGAAGGTGGCGACGTTCCTGTTGCTGACGACTTCGCATTCCCATTTCTTGATGCCGAAAATCTGCGGGTTGATGTGAATCTTCATGTCTTCGCGCACCTTGACTTGACAGCCGAGACGCCAGTGGCTCTGTTGTTCTTTTCTGCTGAAGAAACCGGTCTCCGTCGGGAGAATGGCACCGCCGCCTTCGAGGACCTGGCACTTGCACATTCCGCAGTTGCCGCCGCCGCCGCAAGCCGATGGCAGGAAGATCTGTTCGTTGGCGAGCGTGGCCAAAAGTGAGTTGCCCGGTTCGACCTCAAGGTTTTTCTCGTCGTTGATGTTGATGTTCACTTTTCCTTGCGGAGTGAGCCGCTTGCGGACAATCACGAGAATCGCCACAGGAATCAATACTGCAATGAGGAAGACTATTACGCTGGTGATGATGATTGATGTTGTACTCATGATATGCCTCCTTTAAAATGTTATTCCGAGGAATGACATGAATGCTATTCCCATTAAACCAGTGATAATGAACGCAATGCCGGTGCCTTGCAACGACTTCGGCACGTGCGAGTATCTTATCTTCTCTCTTATCGCCGCCATGCCGGTGATGGCGAGCAGCCAGCCGATGCCGGAGCCGAGCCCGTAGGAGATGGCCTGCCCGATGTTCGGGAAATGCTTCTCCTGCATGAAGAGGCACGCGCCGAGGATGGCGCAGTTCACCGCGATGAGCGGAAGGAAGATGCCGAGCGACGAATACAGCGACGGACTGAATTTCTCAATCACCATCTCGAGAATCTGCACGATGGCGGCGATGATCGCGATGAAGAGGATGAAACTCAGGAAGTCGAGGCTCACGTTTTCAAAAGCGGGGCTTAGCCATGCCAATGCGCCTGCTGACAGCACGAACTTGTCGAGCAGGTAGTTGACCGGCACTGTGATGAGAAGCACGAATGTCACGGCGATGCCGAGGCCGAATGATGTCTTCACGTTCTTTGAAACGGCAAGGAATGAACACATTCCAAGGAAATATGCGAAGATCATGTTGTCGATGAAAATCGAACGGATGAAAATGCCTAATGATTCCATGTTATTTTTTCTCCTCCACAGGCTTCTGGCACCAGATGATGATTCCTATGATAATCAAAGCCATAGGAGGCAAAATCATGAGGCCGTTGTTCATATATCCAAAATCGTAAAGTCCTTCGGGGATGACCCTGAATCCGAAGAGCGTGCCGCTGCCGAACAGCTCGCGGAAGAAAGCGACGATGACCAAAATCATGCCGTAGCCGAGTCCGTTGCCGATGCCGTCGAGGAACGAAGGCCACGGCTTCTGCGCCATCGCAAAGGCCTCGAGACGCCCCATCACGATGCAGTTGGTGATGATGAGGCCGACGAAGACCGACAGTGACTTGCTCACGTCATAGACGAAAGCCTTGAGGAACTGGTCAACGAGGATGACGAGTGTCGCGACGACTATGAGTTGCACGATGATGCGTATCTTTGAAGGTATTCCCTTGCGCATCAATGAGATGACGAGGTTTGAAAGTGCCGTCACGACGGTGACGGAGAGAGCCATGACGATAGCCGGCTTCAGCTTCGCGGTGACAGCCAGCGACGAGCAGATGCCGAGAATCAGCACCGTGACAGGGTTGGCCTGTCGCAATGGCTTTGTTATTAGTTCTAAATTCTTGCCCATTGCTTACTTATTAATATAAGGTAAATATGACTCTAATACATTCTTAATCATATCGTTGACACCATGCGACGTGATGGTGCCCCCGCTGATGGCATCGACGGAGTGCCTCTGCATGTCTTCGGGAAGGACGGAGATGCCGCCTTTCTGCACGTTGACGGAAACGAACTGCCCGCCCTGGAAGATGACCTTGCCGGGGAACTGTCTCTGGAACTTCTCGGTAGTGATTTCCGCGCCGAGACCTGGTGTCTCCGACTTGTGGTCGAAGACGGCGCCCACGACGGTCTGGTAGTCGGCAGAGAGTCCGAGGTAACCCCAGATCGGCCCCCAAAGGCCCGCACCCTGCAACGGAACGACGTTGACCTGTCTGCCGTTGTCGTCGATGATGAACATGGGCAATGAGAACTCTTTGCCGTTGGCTTTGTTGTAAAGCTCGTCTTTTAAATTGATTTTGAACGCCTTGCATCTTGTGTAATCGCTCGTGGCTTCATCAATGACGTTGCCATGCGGGTCGATGACAATCATTTTCTCACAATAATTATCAAAGTCTTCTGAATTGACATCCTGAACGCCGGCGGCTTTCAAAATCATCATTTTCTTCTCGTTGTTGATGTTGTCCTGCTGATAAGGCTGAAGCAGCAACGCCGCGCCGGAGAGCAGCACCGAGACGATTATCACAAGGATGATGATATATCTGAAGATGTAACTGTCTTTCATTTTTTGCTCCTTTCTGCCGCTGCCCAGCGGTTCTTGCGTTTTCTGACATTTGCCGCGACGACGCACCAGTCGATGAGCGGCGCAAACACGTTGAGAAGCAGGATGGCGAGCATCATGCCTTCAGGGTAGCCAGGGTTCGCGACGCGGATGAGGATGGCGATGGCCCCGATGAGGAAACCGTAGATCCATTTGCCGGTGTTGGTCTGCGCCGCCGTCACCGGGTCGGTGGCCATGAAGAACGTGCCGAACATGAAGCCGCCCATCATCAGATGATAGTAGAACGGGACTTCCATTGCCGAATTGGCGCCGATGCCGTTGAAGATGAGACCCATGACGATGGCGCCTGCGAATGACGATACGATGATTCTCAAATCAGAAATGCCTGTGATTATCAAGAATAAAGCACCGATCAGGATGGCGATTTTCGATGTCTCGCCGACGCTGCCGGGTATCGTGCCGACGAACATCTCCATGATGCTTGGAAGCTGTTCCGTCGTGCCGCCGTTGAGTATCGTGCCGAGTGGTGTCGCGCCGCTGAAGGCGTCGGCTTTCTCCGCGATCCACACGTTGTCGCCCGTCATCTTCGACGGATAGGAGAAGAACAGGAAGGCGCGGGCGAGAAGGGCGGGGTTCACTACGTTCATGCCGCTGCCGCCGAACACTTCCTTGCCGATGATGACAGCGAATGCCACCGCGACGGCGAGCATCCACAGCGGCACGTCAGCTGGCATGACCAACGGGATGAGGAATCCGGTCACGAAATAGCCTTCGTTGACCTCCTCATGACGGATCTCTGCAAAGACAAACTCTATCACGAGACCGACGATGTAACTCACAAGATAAAGCGGGATGATCTTTAGAAGACCGTAACCGACTGTCTGCCAGAAAGTTGCGTCTTGTCCCCATGACAGGAAATGCTGATAGCCGATGTTCCATGTCCCGAAAAGGAAGCAGGGGATGAGGGCTATCACGACGTAAAACATGTTGCGTTTCATATCGACGGCGTCTCTGATGTGCGCGCCGGTGTTCACCACCTTGTTCGGCGTGTAGAGGAACGTCTCGAAAGCCTCGAATGTCGAATGGAACTTGGCGTACCTGCCGCCTTCCTCGAAGTCAGGCTTGATTTTGTTGATATAATTGCGTAATCCCATAACTTATTGGTTTTCAGTTCATTTCCTTGCGAATGAGTTCAAGTCCGTCACGGATGATCTGCTGGATGGCGGTCTTTGACGGGTCGATGACCTCGCAGAGCGCAAAGTCCTCGGCGTCAACCTCATAGATGCCGAGCTCCTCCATCTGGTCGATGTCTTTGATGATGCAAGCCTTGAGAAGTTGCATCGGGTAGATGTCGAACGGGAACACCTTCTCGAACTTGCCGGTCATGATGAGCGGACGGACGTCGCCGTTCCTGTTGGTGTCAAGGACGAAGGTCTTCTTCTTGAAAAGCGACGATCCCATGGTGTTTGTCGAGGTGAACCTCTTGAAGTTCGGCGCGAGCCAGCCGAAGAGACGGTACTCGTTGCCTTCCGGAATCACGGTAATCTGGTTGTCGTAGAAACCGAGGTGGTTGTTGCCTGTTATGTTTGTGCCGGTCAGCACGTTGCCGCTGATGACGCGGACGTTCACGCCGCCCGACACCAACGGCCCGATGTTGGCACCGACGTTGACCTTGTAATAATGCGGGTTGTTGGCCTCCGAGCCTGTCAGGGCAATGATGCGGCCGCTGTCGTATCTGCCCGTGAGGAACAGCTTCCCGATGGTTATGACTTCCTGCGGACCGCAGTACCACACGACTTCGCCTTTGTTTATCGGGCAAAGCGCATTGATCTGTGTGCCGACATTTCCGGCAGGATGCGGCCCCTCGAAGTCGGTGACGACGACGTTTGACGGCTTGGTGATCTTATCCATCACGTTGTGGCATCTCTTGCACGTGGCTTTGAGGTTCAGATAAAGCTTCCCGTCGGTGAGTTTCGACAACGCTTCGACACCAGCGTTGAACGCTTCAACCTGATTTTCAATGATGTAGCCTGTGCTTGGCGCGAGCGGCGCACTGTTGAACATCGACACGACGATGCACTTCGGCTTGTCGTTCGGATTAGCGATGGTGGAGTAAGGACGCTGACGGAGCATTACCCAGACACCGCTCTGTAACATCTTGTCAATCACCTCGTTGCGTTTGAGCGATGACATGTCGGCCTTCCCGAAGTCGATGGCTTCGTTGCTGCCGTCAGCTTCGACGATGACCTGCATGATGGCGCGTTTCTCACCGCGGACCACAGCCTTCACCGTGCCTGAGACAGGAGAGGTGAAAAGGATGTCCTCGTGGTTCTTGTCATGGAACAGCACGGAGCCGGCCTGCACCACGTCGCCCTCAGTGACATGAAGTTTCGGGATGACCCCGATGAAGTCGGACGGCTTGATGGCACAACGTCTGACCTCGAAAACCTCGGTCTCCTTCTTCGCCTCACCGGCAAGATGAATGTCAAGGCCTTTCTTGATTTTGATAACTGTACTCATTCCCCGGATGAAAATATTTGTGTTTTCTTATTTCTTAAGCCATTTCTGAATGTTTCGGCTTGTTTTTATCAGATAAATTCCGTTTTGCCACATGCTTGTATTTATTGTTGTGACATCATCGGCGGATTCTTTTTCGAAAATCATTCTTCCTTGAAAATCAAATACTTGTACTAAAGTTCTCTCTTTAGTCAGTATATTAAGTTCGTTGTTGCCTGGATTGGGATAGATAGTGATGTTATCGGCTTCATTATCAATGAGATTCTCTTCGACTGAAGTTATTTCAACATGCATTGGCGGGAGTTTTATGAGGTCGATGGACGCGTCGCCATCTTCAGCATTGCTGGTTCTTGCGAAAGTCCATTTCAAGACGTGCTTCCCAGGGTCAAGTGGTGATTCAAAAAGCTTCCAATCGCTCCCTGTCAGCTCGTATTTGGTGTTGTTAAGTGTGAAAACAAACGAGTCGTCAGCATTGCCGGAGCCTTTGTAATAGAATGACATGACATCGGAAATTTCTGTCTCAATGCCAAGCATCAGTTTTGACACTCTGGACGGGGCGTTGGATGTCGATTTGTAACAGTAATTTCCCTCGTACGGGTCTTCATCGCTTCGCACCCATGGCTTTGAACCTGTGTTACTCCATTGAAAATCAGGGTTTAAGTTGTCGTTTTCAAAATTCTCGATGCAGTTCCCGAGTGGGACGTTCGAATGGAAGACATCGGTGTAACCATCTGATTCTGTTGTGATTGAATATTCTAATATACCTCCGAAAGGTGCGTCGTCGTTAATCGTCAGGACAAATGTAATGTCAAGACTGTCAGCGAATTGGATGCTTCCGGTTTCGACTTCGTATTGCTCGTATGTCACAATCGGTGCGTCAAAATGGATGGTGTTCATTGTCTCGTTGCTGTTGCTGTGTCCGGCGTTCTTTACGGTGAATGTGAGCCTCGATGTCTCGCCTTTGTAAAGTCTGTCGGTCGGGTTGCCGTCGGTGTCGGTGATGCTCAAATTTGTCACTTCAAAGACCGGCGCATTGGCGATGAGTACGAAATCATCTGTATATGAATGTGTTCCGTCGGTCATTGCGAGGCTGAAGACGATCTTCGTCTGATCGGGGACGTCATCGCTGACTTTGATTCTGAAAGCGTTTTCTTTCATCTTTATCTCATTGGCTGAAATTGACTCGTAAGTCGTTGAAGATGAAAGTATTTCAATATATTGCGATTCTGTCGTCAGTTCAACATCGACATTGCTCATGGCTTCAAAACCGACGTTGTGCAGGCTCATGTTCAGAGTTACATCATCATTGAAATCGAGTTTCCCGTTCTCATCGTTGACTATGCAGTCGCTGAAAATCAGATACGGGCCTTCGTCGGGGATGACGGTTATCTCCCTTGAATATCTGTAGTAATTCTGCTTCGTGATTGTCAGGAGTATCTCGCTGCCGAGCTCTTGCGGGATGATTTCGATGGTTTGCGGCTCACCTGTCGCGATGCCGAGTCCGATGATTTCTCCGTTTGCCGAAAGGCAGATAGTGGCGCCTTCGTCAGCGGAGACATTGTATTGCGTTGCTCCTTCAACAACAACAGGAAGCATCGTAACAGTAAGATTTTGAGGCATTTCGGTGTAAAGATTCATGTACACATCGCCGTGATGATGGAAAAGGTAATATGTTATTTCCTTGCCGTCTTCCCACGCAATCCAGTTCGACTGTCGGAGAAAATGTTTTCCGGCGGCGTTGCCGTAGGCCGGCAGGATGAAGTCGTGCGGGTGCGTGCCGCCGTAGTCGGGCATGAAGTCGGGCCACATGTTGTCGTAAACGCCCCACACATAGACGTCGTTGAGGAAGGAGTACGACACCTCCGTCGCGGCTATGAGTCCGAGCGCACCGTGCTGATGGCGGTGGAATACCTCCGCGAAACAGCCGTCCTGCCCGCCGTAGTTGAATTTCCCGGTGAGGCAGTTGTTCGACATGACGTATGTGAGGTCGGGGTTCACGAGTTTCTTGATGCTTCCGATGCCGTACGAGGGCTCGCCCCAAAGCTCTTCGGCCCCATGGTCGCGATGCTGCACGATGAACGCCCCCGCGTTGATGGCCGCGTTGACGTCGGAGGACTTCGCGTCCCATTCGGTGAGGTGAGACATCGTCTGCGGAATGTAACCTAAACCGTTGGGGCCGAAATAGTTGACGACGGAATATGTGTTTTCGGCCGTTGACCACTGGCTTCCCGGATGACCCTCGTATATGGCGTTGAGTCTCACGGGATGTTTGCCGAGGCCGTATTCCCAGAAGCCGTTCACGACCTCCGAGCAGAGCTGGAACCATCTCTCAAGCTGGAACCCCATCGCAGTGACGGGCCTGTCGTAGAAATGCGGGTTCGTCGTCGGATGACGCTCATACTGCAAGTCTTTGTTTATCATGTGATAAAGCTCGTCGAAGTCGCGTCCGGTGATGCGTCCGATCGCCACGTCGGGCAGGTCGTCGTTGTTCATGTCGCTGTATCTGTTGTCGGAGATGTATGGGTTGTAGCCCTGCCCTCCGGGGTGGTTGTTCATGGTGCATGAGACGATGCCTTGCGTTTCATCTGAGTTGTGGTCGCCGAGCAGAAGGACGGCGGAGAGCGGAATTTCCCAGTTGTTGTAGGCGTTTTTGATGTAGTCGTGAATCGCTGCGCTGTTGTTGCCGCTGCATTCGTCGAGGGTGACGACCTTGGTGAGTATGCCTTGCTGGTTGCGGAAGAGTTTTATGGAGTCGGCGAGCCGGATGAAGTCGGCGTTGTCGGGCGTGATGATGAGGTACTCGCAACCCTCGGCGTCGCGTTGCACGGCTTCTTTGATAAAACGTTGATAGTCATGCTGCGGCAAGGCATCGGCGTTGATGACCATGTCGCTGATGATGTGCTCCCAAGCCGGACTCATGTAACGTGGGTCACCGCCGAAGTCGCCGCTTCCGCCTTCAAAACTCAATTCAATGTCAATGTGTCTCGTGACAATCAGCTCCTTTGCCACAGGGTTGTACTGGAACGGCGTGACGCTGAGAATCACCACATCGACATCACGGATCTTTGTCGGCTCGGATACGAGTGTCGTCTGCTCTGGGAAATATGCGTCAGTATTGTAAACCAGTTCGTTGCGTTCATATTTCATGGGCGTTTTGTCATCGTCAAGCGGAAGCTCTGGCGCCGGCATGATGTCGATGTCCTCAACAGTCTCCGTCGTGATGTTTCTCACGTTCACCGAGACCTCCGCGCCTCTCGGAATCGCGACGTATCTCGATACGACAGGCAGGTCGGGCATCCCGGCATGGTTCGGAAGGAAAATCCCGTCAAGGACAATCGTCTGACCCTCAATGCCTTCGTGTCTGACATTTTCAAAAGAATAGCGTTCTATGTCAAGACTCAGCTCTAACCCAGAACGGGTGCTGTTCGCGATTCTGAAAGTCTGCGCCTCGGCTGCAAGAAAAGACAAGATGATGATAGCTGAAAATAAAAGTTTTTTCATCGTTATGCGTGTTGAGGTATGTGTTCGTGTTGTTTTAATTCTGCGTATGCTTCATCTGAGCTGACAAACCAGATGATGTCGCCGTTTTGGAAGACAAATGAGGCGGAAGGGCTAAGGATGAAATCTTCGTCTCTTTGGATGGCGATGACCATCGCGTTGTATTTGTCTTTGAATTTCGAGTTTCTCAGGGTGATGCCGCAGATGCTGTTCGTCGCGGCAACCCGGATGCTGTGAAGCCTCATGCCGTGGTTCTCCCTCTCCCTGATCAGAACCGTGTCCTCCACCTCGATTATCGGCTTGATTTTGTTGATGTTCTCGTCATTCCCGACAATGGTTATTATGTCGTAAGGATAGAAGACGGTGTTGATGTCTGGCAGGTCATACGTGCTGTTGCCTCTTTCGATGCTCACCACGCTGACGTTGTATTGGCTGCGGAACACCGTGTCTTTCAACATCTTGCCCACAACCTGACTGTTTGGGCTTACGGTGAGTTTCTCAAGGTGGAAGTTCTGCTGCAGCACCTCAGGGATCACGAACGACGCCTGCTCCTGACGTTTGTTCAGGTTCTTCATGAAGTTATCTTCAAGCCTGCCGTAAAACTTCATTATCCCATCCGAAAAGGCGAGTATGAAAGAGATTATGAGAGAGACCCCGATGATCGCGAAGTTGTTGATGCTGATGAAGTGATGGAGTATGACGAAGATGATGGTGAGTGCCGCGAGGTATCTGATGATGAATATCGAGACGATGACATGTCTGTTGAACGGCGTGTCGGATAGCAGTTTCTTGTTGGTCTTGCTCATGTTGTATTTGAACGCCATCGCCCAGATGAACGGCGCCACGACGCCCAATGTGAGTGCCGCTCCCGTGATCTGTCCCCATATTCCGGGGATGAATCTCACGGAAAGTGCGCCGATAGTTGAGAAACAAATGATTGTTATCGCGATGATGATGCACGCGTAGATGACGACATTCTGAAGCTGTGACGTGAGGAATTTCTTGATTGTCACCGTCTTGTGGTCATTAGCCTTGAAGCCGCTCTCAGTGTTGGTCAGCGACTTGCGCCACTTTTCGGGTATGCGCGGACTCAGCCAGTTGTATAGCGGGTTGGCGGCCTTTATTATATAAGGTGTGAAAAACGTCGTCACGATGGAGACGGTCACGATGATAGGGTAGAGGAAGTCGTCGATGACCTTGAAGCTCAGTCCTAGCGACGCTATGATGAACGAGAACTCGCCGATCTGACAGAAGCAGAAGCCGGCGTCGAATGAGGTCTTCGCGTCGTGACCTGAGATGAACATCCCTATTGTCGCACTCAACGTCTTGAAAATCATCACCGCGAGGGCGATGATGACGACAGGCCATGTGTATTGCACCAGGACTTCAGGGTTCACCATCATCCCGACGGAGACGAAGAATATCGCGCCGAAGAGGTTCTTTATCGGTGTGACAAGCCGGTGGATGATGTCGGCTTCGAGTGTCTCCGCGAGGATGGAACCCATCACGAAGGCACCGAGTGCCGAGGAGAACCCGGCGTATGTGGCGAGCAGAACCATGCCGAAGCAGAGTCCTATTGAGATGATTTCAAGCGTTTCCTCCGTCATGAACCTCCTTATCCATCTCAGGAATGAAGGAATGAGGTAAATGCCGAAGATGAACCAGATGACGAGGAAGAAGACGAGTTTCACCATGCTGAAAACCAACTCCTTGCCGTCGAAGGAGTTGCCCACCGACAGCGTCGAGAGGATGACCATCAGCACGACGGCGACGAGGTCTTCGACGACCAACGCGCCGATGACGTCGGCGGAGAACTTCTCGTTTTTCAGCTTCAGGTCGTCAAAGGCCTTGACAATGATGCTGGTTGACGAGATCGACAGCATACATCCGAGGAAGATGCAGTTCATCCTCTGCCAGCCGATGAGCTTGCCGATGACGAAACCCACCGAAAACATTATTATCAGCTCGGTGAGCACCACGATGGCGCCGGGGCCGCCCACTTTCTTCAGCTTCTTGAATGAGAACTCAAGCCCGATGGCGAACAGCAGGAACACCATCCCGATGTCGCTCCATGTCTGCACGCTCGTCGTGTCGGTGATGACCGGGAAATATGTGAAATGCGGCCCGATCAGAAATCCCGCGACGATATAGCCGAGCACCAGCGGTTGTTTCAGCCATTTGAAAACAACCGTTGTAATGCCCGCTGTCACTAATATCAAAGCGAGGTCGGAAAATAACGCTGGCAGGTTGCCCATTTGTGTTAGTCGTTACTTCACCAGTATCTTCTCGATGCAGATGTCCTTGTCGCTCTTTATGGATATGAAGTACGTTCCCGCTGGAATCATGCCGAGGTCGATCTGTGTGTCTTCCGCCGATGTCATCTGTGAGAATACGACTTCCCCGAGGATGTTGAATACTTGTATGAACGAGTTGCCCGAGGCGTCGGCGACGTTGATGTTGATGATGCCGTCGGTCGGGTTGGGATAGATTCTGATGTTTCGTGCATTGACGGCTGTGACCGCCGAGAGCGACACGAACACCTCAAGCTCTTCTGAAGGCAGGCTGACGCAGATGTCGTCGGCGCCCATCACGCTGACAGAAGCCGTGCCATAGAAGCTGTTGCTCCATGTCACGACGGCGCTGCTGCCGTTTGACGCTATCGTGCCTGCTTCTTCCGGCTCGATGACCCACTGGTATTCGGTGAATGCCTCATTGCTTTCAACGGTATATTCCGTCGTCGGAGTGACGTCTTTCGCGATGATTGTCGGGCCTTCCGGTTTGGCAGGGACAGGAAGGATGTCGATGGTGTATGTCACGTCATCGCTGATGGTCTCTCCGCTGCTCGCCGTACCCGTGAGGGTGAGTGTGATGGTGCCGTTCTCAATGTCCTGGCTTCCGAATGTGTAGTAAGGTTGTGCTATCGTCGCATCGCTGAAGGTGCCGTCGCCGGCTGTCGTCCATTCGAGCGACTGGTAGTTTGAGGCGTAGCCGTTGAGTTGGACGGTCTCTTCGGTGCAGGCATTGGCGTCGAAGCCGGCACTCACCGTCATGCTGTTGTCTCTCGGAAGGATGACAAAGTCAATCCAGCAGCAGTCGCTGCCACTCGATGATGAGAAGTCTTTCTGGTATTTCCATTTGAAGGTGTGGCTGCCCGCCGTCACGTAGTACTGTGCACGCGTCCAGCCGGTCTCACCTGACCAGTTGCCTTTCTCGCTGTTGTCGATGGAGAAATACAGCTTGTCGTAGCCTGATTCAGATGACACTTTATAGTAAAATGCGATGGAATCGGCGTCGCTGACCTCGAAATAGAGTGTCAGGGTCGTTGACGTGTTGTTGCCGATCTGTCCCGACTTCATGCAATACGTCCCTTCGTATGGGTCGTTCGTCTCGAAAGTCCAAGGCTTGGTGTTGTCGTTTGACCAAAGGTCGGTGTTAAGCTCGCCGGCCTCGAAGTCTTCCACGTTAAGGCCGATCTTTGACACGAAGTCTCTTGTGGCGTTGTATGCTCCCGACACGACATTTAACGTGTATTCTGCCGCGAATCCTGATGGTGCAGCACCGATGTAGGCGGTGTATTCAACTGTCGCATCGCCGCCGTCTTCGATGCTTCCGATTGTTACCGTCGGTGCGCTTGTTATCTGCATGAAGCTGTTGTTGAGCGCGAGTGTGGCTTTCACTGTGTTTGAGACCGCGCCGCCGTTGTTCTCTATCGGGAATATGAGTTTCACCGTCTCACCCGGGTCGAGGCGTCCGTTGCCGTTGCCTTCTATTTCCTCAATGGTGACTTTCCCTATCTCGAAGACAGGTGCGTATGCTCTCACGTTGATGTGGCTTTCGTATTCGTTGCCTCCGCTTGCGATGTTCACCGTGAACTCGATTCTTGTGTTGTCAGGCACATTGTTGGCGACGGTGAACCCGAATGCCTCGGCGATGCTTGTCGTCGCGTCGGCTGCGATGCCCGCGAAGTCAACGGTAGAGTTGGTGATTGTGACATATTCGGAATCTGTCGATATTGTGGCTGTTCCGGCCGGTGATGTCTCGACGCCGACGTTCTTCAGGACGATGTCCAAGCCGGCTTCATCGCTGAAGTTGAGCTGTTCGGCTCCGTTGCTGAGGCTGAAGCTGTTGACAATCAAATACGGTCCTTCTGCCGGAACGACTTCGACATCAGCTTGATAGCGAAGGTAGTTCTGACCTGTCACCGTAAGTTTCATGATTGTAGGCGGTGTCTGTGACGGTATCTCAATGTCCTGGATGGAACCTGTCGCTTCCGCCACGGCGATGATTTCGAGGCTTTCGCCTTCACCTTTTGTAAGAGCTATTTTCGTGCCTTCCGGTGCAGTGACCTGAAATGTCGTCAGCCCGGCGAGCTGCACCTCCTGATGGTTGACCGTCATCGTCTGCGGCACTTCGGTGTAGAGGCGGAGGAAGGCGTCGCAGTGCGCTGTGAACATCTGGTAAGTGATGTCTTTCGACTCGTAGTTGTATGGCCATGAGCTCTGTGCGAGGAAGTGCTTGCCGGCGACGTTGCCGAATGCCGGCTGCCAGTTGCCCTGCTGTGTGGCGTATGGGCCGTAGTCGGGCATGAAGTCGGGCTGGAACTGGTCATAGACACCCCACACGTAGGCGTCGTTCACGAACGAGTATGATGTTTCCGTCGGGCAGAGGAGGCCGACCGCGCCGGCGTTCTGTCCGTTGTATGTGTGACGAATGAATGTCTCGGCGAAACATGGCGAGCTGTGGTTGAATTTTCCTGTCAGGCAGTTGATTGACATGACGAAAGTCATCTTGCCGACGTTGGTGAGCTGTGACACGTTGTTGTTGCGGTATTCGGGTTCGCCCCAGCCGCTTTCGAGACCGTGGTCGCGGTGCTGGACGATCATCGTGCCCGCGTTGATGGCCTCGTTGATCTGTTCCGGCTGTCCGCCTGAGAAACCGCCGATTTCCGTTGGCGACTGCGGGATGTAGCCTGTGCCGCTCGGCCCGAAGTAACTCACCACCTGTGACGTGTTCGTCGCCGATGACCACACTGACCCCGGCGTCCCGTCGTAGATGCAGTTGATGCGGTACGGGTTCTTGCCGTGGGCGCGGAAATAGCCGCCGACGACCTCCGAGCAGAGCTGGAACCAACGCTCCGTCTGCCAGCCGAGGGCGGTCACTGGGACGTTGTATGTGTGCGCATCCATATTTGGATTTGTGAACTCGTATTCGATCTGCTTGTCAACCATCATCGCGGCTTCCGTGCCGTTGGCGGCCACGAGGCGAGAGAACACCATCTCCGGAAGGTGGTCGCCGGTCACGTCGGCGTATTGGTTGTCGGAGATGCAGCTGCCCTCATACGGGTGCGACACCGTCTCCGCCGGGATGCCCTGCGACATGTTGGTGTTGTGGTCGGCCAGGAGCATCACCGCCACAGGGGCGATCTCCCATGTGTTGTATGCGTTGTGGAAAAATGACTTCATCTGCGCCGTCGTGGTCGCCGGGATCTCGTCCAGACGCATCACTTCGGTGATGATGCCCTGCTGCATGCGGTACTCCCTGATGCGTTCCGCCGGAGCCTCGAAGTCGTCGTTGTTGGGGATGACGATGAGATATTCGGCTCCCTCCGCGCCGTCACGCATCCAGTCCTGCATCCTCTTCTCGTAGTCGATGACAGGCAATGTGTTGTAGTTCACGATATTCTGTGCGAGAATCGGGTCCCAGTATGGCGAACGGAGACGGTCGTCGCCGAACTGCCCGTTGCCGCCGACGAACTCGACTTCAATCTCAATGTTATGATAGACAATGGCTTCATTTGTCACAGGGTTGAATCTCACGGGCGAGATGCTCAACGCCACGACATCGACGCCGCGCAGTGATGTCGGCTCGCTCACCGTCGCGAACTCCGCAGGATAGAAAGCGTTTTCCGAATACACCTTCTCGTCTTTCACGTAGTTCATGTCAGGCTCCGCGTCCTCGGCCTGCACGCCGAGCGACGGCTCGATGTTCACGTCCTTGATGGTCTGCTGTTCGTAGCTCACGACGTGAAGCACCGCCTCCGCGCCTTGCGGGACGGCGATGTAACGGCTGTATGCCGGCACGTTAGGCAGCCCCTTCTCGTTCGGGAGCGAGATGCCCGAGATGCCGATCGACTGCAATTCTTCACCGTCGTAGGTGAATGACCTGAGGCTCATCTCATTGATGTTGAACTCGATGCCGACGTTGCCTCTCGTCTGTTCCGTTAACTTGATGCCGTTCTTGCCGTTATGTCCGAACTCGAATGTGCGGACTTCCTGCGCGACGGCTGTCGTTGCGATACCCAGCATGATAAGACCGATGCCGAATAATCTGCGTAAATAGTCGTTTCTCATAAAACTGATATTTTAATCATTTTTCAAATCAAAATTTAATCCGCAAAAGTAAAAAAAAAAGTGATACGAGAAATTCTTCAGCATAAAAATAAAATAATTATCTTTGCAGGTCGAAAAATAGAAAATCCTGCAACCGTCAGTGTTTCTGCGAGACAGAAAAAATTTCAACCGACACATTATAAATCACAGCGTTTGCCGGTTATGACGAAGAAGACAGGTGAGCGCTGCAAAAAGAAAGCGACTTATGAACAACGACATCAAGATATATGCCGACCAGGTTTCGGCACTTTACCGCACCGGAGTGACGACCGAGCATTCGTTTCGCGGGCCGCTTCAGACTCTCTTGGAAAGCCTCCTGCCCAAATACAGGGCCGTCAACGAGCCGCAACGCACGGCCTGCGGCGCACCCGACTACGCACTCGTCGGCAAAAACGACAACCTCCCATACGCCTATATCGAGGCTAAAGACCTGTTCGACAACGACCTGCGCGGCATCAACGCCAAAGGGCACAAAGAACAGTTCGACCGCTACAAACAGGCTCTCTCGCGTGTGGCCTTCACCGACTACCTGTCGTTTTATTTCTACGTTGACGGCGAACTGAAAGACTCCGTGACGCTGCTTGAACAGAACGTCAAAGGCGGTTTCTCGATTACCAACGAAGACAAATTCGTCAGCCTCCTCAACGAATGGGCCGACTGCAGCCTACAGCCCGTCAACAGCGCAACACGCCTCGCTCAAATCATGGCGCACAAGGCCAAACTGCTCGCCGATGTCATCTGCAAATCACTGAAAGACGACGAAAGCACCGAGATTCAGGGACAATACGACACTTTCCGCCACGTGCTCATCCACGACCTCACCGAAGAATCGTTCGCCGACCTCTACGCACAGACCATCGCATACGGCATGTTCGCGGCACGCCTCTACGACAAGACCCCGGAAGACTTCAGCCGGCAGGAAGCCGCCTCGCTCATCCCATCATCCAACCCCTTCCTCCGCAAGATTTTCCAGTCTATCGCGGGCTACGACTTAGACAGCCGTATCGTCTGGATCGTTGACGACCTCGCGAAAGCCTTTGCCGTCACCGATATGGACAAGATCATGGGGCGCTACCAGCAGAACTCGCTGCACCAGGACCCGCTGATCCACTTCTACGAAGACTTCCTCGCCGCCTACAACCCCGCCCTGCGCAAATCGTGCGGCGTCTATTACACGCCAAACTCCGTGGTGAGCTTCATCGTCCGCGCCATCGACGACATCCTGACCCGCGACTTCGGCCTCGCCGACGGACTCGCCGACGACGGCAAGATGATTGGCAAGACCTTCCACCGCGTGCAGATTCTCGACCCCGCCACCGGAACAGGCACTTTCTTGGCCGAAACGGTGCGCCAGATTTACAAAAAGTTTGAAGGCAACGAGGGAATGTGGCCCGGTTATGTGGAACAGAGCCTGCGCCCGCGCCTCCACGGATTCGAACTGCTGATGGCGCCTTACACCATCACGCACCTCAAACTCGATATGATGCTCCACGGCGACCAAAACAGCCGACACCGCCTCGGCGTGTATCTCACCAACTCCTTGGAGGAATGCCACCCCGACACCGGAACGCTCTGGGCGCAATGGCTCAGCGAGGAAAGCACCGCCGCCAACGCCATCAAACGCGACACGCCCGTTATGGTGATGATGGGAAACCCGCCGTATTCCGTCTCGTCGAGCAACAAGGGCGAATGGATTTCGCATTTAGTCGATGACTATAAAAAAGACCTGAACGAACGTAATATACAGCCGTTGAGCGACGACTACATAAAGTTCATCCGGCTCGGGCAATACTATATCGAGCGTAACGGCTCCGGCATCTTGGGTTATATCAGCAACAACTCGTATTTAGACGGACTGATTCACAGGCAGATGCGCAAAACGCTGCTCGAAGTTTTCGACGATATTTACATCGTAAACCTGCACGGCAACAGCAAACGCAAGGAGACCGCACCCGACGGCGGCAAGGACGAAAGCGTGTTCGACATTATGGTCGGTACAAACATTGCGCTGTTCGTGAAACATAATGATAAAAGGAAGAAAGGTGAACTTGCGGCAGTCCATTATCTTGACCTTTACGGCTTGCGCAAAAACAAATACGAGGCACTTGACGCTCTCACTGTTGAAAACGCCGATTGGCAAACGCTCGAATGCAAGGCCCCGAACTATTTCTTCGTGCCGAAAAACTTCGGATTGCAGGATGAATATGAAAAAGGTGTGAAGATTGATGAGCTGTTTGGTAAATATACAGCAGGTGTTACTACTGCAAATGATGCAGAATTGGTTTCGTTTGAGCAATTTACCTCCGTCAACAATCAAAAATATGCGTATAAACCATTTGATGATAGATATATAGAATTTGATATTTCTAGAATTGGAAGACCTAGATTAGATGTTATGCGGCATTTTCTAAATGTAGTTGATAATTATTGTTTTATCATTAGAAGAACACAGGAAAATAACAAACCTTTTAACAATGTTTTCCTATCAAACAAAATAACAGATGGTAATTATCTTTCAATGAGGACACATTGTTTTCCTCTCTACCTCTACGATGCCGACGGCACTCGTCGTTACAACATGAAGACGGAGTTGCTTGGCGGCCGCAATCCGGAGGAGTTTTTCGCCTACGCTTACGCAGTGCTGCATTCGCCGGCGTACCGCGAGAAATACAGGGAGTTTCTCAAGATAGACTTCCCGCGCATTCCATTGCCGGAAAACGAGACTGAGTATCAACGTCTTGTGGCGCTTGGCCAGCAGCTGATAGATTTGCATTTGATGCGTGTCCAACAGCCGATGGCGGCATTGCCGAAGTTTCCTATTGCGGGAAGCAATGTCGTGGAGGCCGTTAAATACGAGAACGGCAAGGTGTTCATCAACACAGACCAATATTTCGACGGCGTGAGTCAGACGGCGTGGGAGTTCTTCATCGGCGGCTACCAGCCGGCTCAGAAGTGGCTCAAAGACCGCAAAGGCCGCACGCTGAACTTAGACGACATCCGTCATTATCAACAGGTTGTCGCCATTTTGGACAAGACCGCCGCGCTGATGAAGGAGATAGGATAGGGAGAAAAATAACAACGGCGAGCCTTGGCTCGCCGTTGTTATTTCCCATGAAACCGCCGTTTCTATTCCGCTGCGGTGTGGAACAGCTCTAAGTGTATGTCGCTCCTGACGCCGTTCTCCTCGTCGAACGAGAAGTAGATGAGGTAATAGTCGGTGTTCGCCGAATTGCAGTGGTAGTAGCCGTCGGGATGGATCGTGTAGTCGCCGCTCAACAGGCGGATGTTCGAGTCGGCGGAGATGATGTCCAACGCCATGTTGAGGAGGTTATCGTTCTCAATCCACCAGTTTACGTAAGTCTTCTTCTGCATTGACACATAATATTTTGTGTCGTTGGTGGTGTGGAATGTCGCATCGACGCCGTGGGCGTAGATGTTCTCGATGGTGACGGTGATGTCGTTGCCCGACGGGTTCATCGGGGCGGTCGTGAACTGATGCGTGAACACCTCCGACGTAGGCACGCCGCCTTCGTCGAAGCCGTAAACATAAATCACGAACTCCGTGTCGTAGCCGATGAAGTTGTTGAAGTCGTAGATCTGGCCGGAGAACGTCCCGGTGTGGCAGGCCTCAAGCATCGCGCTGATCCAGTTGTTGCCGTAGGCGAACTGGAACCAGCTCTGCTCGAAGCCGAAGATGCCGAGCTCGCTGTAGGTGCTCTCCTGGTCGAACTTCGACTTTGTCATGCCATAGACGTAATATGTCTTGGTGTCGTCGTTGGGTACGATGGTGAAACTCGCGTTGTTCGGCGTGATGTTGGAGACCTGAATCTCAAAGGCTAAACCTTCCGGCTCGGCGTTCACCTTCACGTTGCAGACAGCCTCGACGCCGTCAACGGTGACTTTGATTTCGGCGTTTCCTTCCGCGACCGCCGTGACCAAGCCGTTCTCATCGACTGTCGCCACGTCGGCGTTTGAAGTCGTCCACGCGACAGTTTCATATACTGCGCCTTGCGGTTCGACCGTGAATGAAAGCTGTGATGTCGCGCCTTCCATGAGTTCGATCGATGTCTCGTTCAGGATGACGTTTTCCACGTGGGCGACAGGTTCTTTCACCAACAGGATGCATGTCGCCTCAACGTCATCGACCGCGACTTTTATTCCCGCCGCGCCCGCCGCGACTGCCGTCACCAAGCCGTTCTCATCGACTGTGGCCTTCGCCTCGTCGGTGCTCGACCATACGACGTTCTCGTACATCGCGTTTTCCGGCTCTACGGTGAATGTGAGCTGGAACGTCTCGCCTTCAAAAAGCTCGAGCGACGTCTCATTCAAGATGACTTTCTCCACAAAAAGCGTGTCTCCACCCGGAGTGATTGTATCTGCCGGAGTGGCTGGATTTTCCGGTTGTGCCGGCTCGATGGTCTTATCTTTCTTGCAGGCTACCATCAATGCCACAAAGCCGAGCATCAATGCGATGAATGTTTTTGTCCTTTTCATATTTTTAAGAGATTTAATTGCGTAGAATTATGTGTATTAAAATTCAATTATTTGCTTGATTCTACACCAGTCCTGCGAATCCCATGAATGCCATGGCCAGGATTCCGGCGGTGATCAGTGCGATTGGTGTCCCTTTCATGCCTTCCGGTACGCCCATCAGCTCGATGTGCTCGCGGATGCCGGAGAAGATGACGAGCGCCAGCGCGAAGCCGATGGCGATGCCGGCCGCATAGACGACAGCCTCGCCGACGTTGCCGCCGTAGATGAAGCCTTCGCCCACGACCTTAAGCGAAACGCCGAGGACGCAGCAGTTCGTAGTGATCAACGGAAGGAAGACGCCGAGCGCGGTGTATAGCGACGGACTGATCTTCTTCAGGATGATCTCCACCATCTGCACCAAGGCGGCTATCACCAGGATGAACGCGATGGTCTGCAGGAACTGCAACTCAAGCGGGACGAGAACGTATTTATTAATAAGGTATGTCACCAATGTCGCGAGGACGAGCACGAAGACGACCGCCGCACCCATGCCCATCGCCGTCGAGGTCTTCTTGGAGGTGCCGAGGAACGGGCAGATGCCGAGGAACTGCGCCAAGATGACGTTGTTGACAAGTATTGTAGATAATAAGATGATTAATATTTTCATGGCACTACGTTATTTTGAAGTTCTTGATTTCTTGACTTTGTTGACAACAGCGATGAGATAGCCCAAGGCGATGAATGCGCCCGGTGCAAGCACGAAGATGAGTATCGTGTTGGCGTCTTCGGGCAGGAACCGCCAGTTGAAGATGCTTCCGCTGCCGAGGATCTCGCGGATCGAGCCGAGGAATGTCAAGGCCAGGGTGAAGCCGAGTCCCATCCCCGCGCCGTCCAAGATCGACGGCCACACGGGGTTCTTCGACGCGAAGGCTTCGGCACGGCCGAGGACGATGCAGTTCACCACGATCAGCGGGATGAACAGACCCAACGTCTCGTAAATCGCCGGCACGTAGGCCTGCATGACCAACTGCACCACCGTCACGAACGAGGCGATGACGACGATGAAGCATGGGATTCTCACTTTGTCGGGGATGAAGTTCTTAAGCAGGGAGATGCTGAGGTTCGACATTATCAGGACGAATGTCGTTGCGAGACCCATTGACATGCCGTTGATGGCGCTTGTCGTCGTCGCGAGGGTGGGGCAGCATCCGAGAAGAAGGACGAGAATGGGGTTCTCCTTCAGAAGCCCTTTGGTGAATGTTTTCCAGTTACTCATTGTTTCCTCCTTTCATGAATTGTGTTCTGTTTGCCTCGAAGCCGTCGGTGGCTTTCTTGACAGCCTCCGCCACGGCTCTCGAGCTGATCGTCGCCGCTGTGATGGCATCGACGTCGCCGCCGTCTTTCTTCACTTTCAAGTTGTAGTTGGCAGGATTCTTGCCGTCGAACTGTCCGATGAACCTGGCGTTTGTCATGTTCGCGCCGAGACCCGGTGTCTCCGCCTGTGACAGCACCGACACCTTATTGATATTACCGTTCTCTAAAACGCCGACCATGAGTTCGACCTTGCCGCCGAAACCGTTCATCGAGAACGTCTTGATTGCCGCGCCGATGAACTGTCCGTCGGCACTGTACGCTAAATTGTATGTCAGGTCGTCGATGACTTTCACTTCCGTGGAGGCGATGTCGGCGCTTCCTTTCAGCACTTCGTTGATGGCGGCCAGGTTCTTGTTGGCGTCAGCCTGGAGTATCGCCGGTTTTGTGAGGTTATATACGAAGCCCAAGACGCCGCCGCTGACGACTGTTATCACAAACAGGGCGATGAGCATGTTCTTTAATGTTGATTCTTTCTTTGCCATAATTTTAAAGTGTTAAGATTCAACAATTCATTTCTTTGAGCCGAAGCGTTTCGGTCTGAAGCCTCTGTTGATGAGAGGCACGAGAGCGTTCATTATCAGTATGGCGAACGAGACGCCTTCCGGGTATGCGCCCCAGAGACGTATCACCACCGTTATCACGCCGATGCCGAAGGCGAAGATGCACTTGCCGCAGGTGGTCATCGGTGATGTCACCATGTCGGTGGCCATGAAGAACGCGCCGAGGATGAGACCGCCGTAGAAGATGTGATAGACCGGTGCGATGTATGTCGCAGGGTCGATGAGGTAACAGATTCCGGTGAATGCGAACACTGTCGCAAATATCACGAGCGGAGTCCAGACATCAATGACGCGGCGGATGATGAGGTACAGGCCGCCGAGAATCAATGCTATGGCGCATACCTCGCCGAACGCGCCGCCGCGGTTGCCGAGGAGCATGTCCAGATATTCCATCTTGTCGATGTTGCCGGCACTCTCCTTGAGAAGTCCGAGCGGCGTCGGGCCCGTGATCGCGTCAGCGAAGAAGCCTTTTTCGAATATCGGCGATACCTTTGGCCATGTCGTCATCGCCGTCGGGAACGAGACCAGGAGGAAAACACGACCGACCAACGCTGGGTTGAACGGGTTGTGCCCCAGGCCGCCGAACGACATCTTGGCGATGCCTATGGAGACGACCGCGCCGACGATGATCATCCACACGGGGAGATTCGCCGGGACGTTGAAGGCCAGCAGGATGCCGGTCACCACTGCCGACAGGTCGCCGACCGTCGTCGGGACTTTCAGCAGATATTTCTGAATTAACCATTCGGTGAGGACGCAGGCGGCGACGGAGATGACTGTCAGCCTGAGTGCGTACCAGCCGAAGAAATACAATGCCACAAGGAGCGCGGGCGTCAGGGCGATGATGACGTCAAGCATGATCCTTCTTGTGCTCTCGGGCCCGTGAACATGCGGTGACCCTGAAATTATAAACTGATTCATAGCTATTTCTGATTACGTGAACGGATTATTTGGCCTGTCTTGCTCTTGCCGAAACGGACGTAGTCGGCGAGCGGGATGTTGGCAGGACATGTAAATTCGCATGAGCCGCATTCGATGCAGTCCATGATGTTGTGTTTCTCTGCCTCCTCGAAGTTGTTGGTCTCCGATAGGCGTTTCAGGAGGTACGGCTCAAGTCCCATCGGGCAGGCTTTCATGCACTTGCCGCACCGGATGCAGTTGCCGACCTTTCGCGGCTGTGCGTCTTTCGTGTTCAGCATCAGGATGCCAGATGTGCCTTTGACCGTCGGGAAGGTCATGACGCTCACCGACTTGCCCATCATCGGGCCGCCGTTGATGAGGTTGGCCGTGTCTTCGGGGAGTCCGCCGGCCGCCTCAATCAGCAGGTTGGCCGGTGTGCCGATCCTCACCCTGAAGTTCGACGGGTTCTTCACCGACTTCCCTGTGACGGTGACGATTCTGTAAACCAGGGGCTTGTTCTTCTGGACGGCCTCGTAAACCGCGAATGTCGATGCGACGTTGACTACCACGCAGCCTGTCTCGATAGGGAGCTTGCCAGAAGGCACCTCTCTTCCGGTGACTGCCTGGATGAGCTGCTTCTCGCCGCCCTGCGGGTATTTCGTCTTCAGGGGCTGGACCTCGATGCCGCTGAAGTAGCTGTCGCCGCTGACAATCTCGTCGAGTTTCCTTGCAACGTCGATCTTGTTGTATTCGATGCCGATGACGCCTTTCGGTGCGTTGACGGCTTTCATCAGCACCTTGACGCCTACGAGGAACTCCATGGGCTTCTCGATGAGGAGGCGGTTGTCGCATGTGAGGTAAGGCTCGCACTCTGCCGCGTTGATGATGACGTAGTCGGCTTTCTTGTCTTTCGGTATCATGAGTTTCACGTAGGTCGGGAACGTGGCTCCGCCGAGGCCGACGATGCCGTGCTGTTTGACGCGTTCCACGATCTCCTCGCTCGTGAGTGAGATGTCTTTTATTAATGTGTCGGTCGTGTCGATGCCTTCGAGCCACTCGTCGCCTTCGACATCGATGAAGATGGCGGGCTTGCGGTAGCCCGTGTGGTCCATCACGTCGTCGATCTTCGCCACGGTGCCGCTCACTGAGGAATGGACGTTGGCCGAGATGAAGCCCTTCGCCGTGGCGATGAGCTGTCCGACCTTGACCTTGTCGCCTTTCGCGACTATAGGCTCTGATGGCGCTCCGAGGCACTGTCCCAACGGGATGATGACCTGCTTCGGGATCTCAAAGTCTCTGATGGGTTGTCCCGACGAAAGCTTGTTTTCTTCCGGATGAACGCCACCTAATCTGAATGTCTTGATTGGATTCATAGGATATTATTTACTTTCGTTTGTAACGTTTGTTTCTGTGCTTTCGGGTGTCTCCGCCTTCGGTTTCCTTGGCGGGAAGTTGACTTCATGGATGGAGCCTCTCGGGCACACCTCGACGCATTTGCGGCACTGCTTGCATTTCGTGTAGTCGATGTAGGCGAGGTTGCCGCGCATCTCGATGGCTTCGAATGGGCATGTCTTGAAGCATTTCTGGCAGGCGATGCAGGCGACGTTGCAGTTCTTCATCGCGATGGCGCCTTTCTCGGTGTTGTTGCACGCCACATAGACGCGGCGGTTGTTTTTGCCTTTGTGACGCAGCTCGATGACGCCGCGCGGGCAGGCCTTGGCGCACGCTCCGCAGCCGACGCATTTGTCTTCATCGACCTCCGGCAGTCCCGTCTCTTTGTTGATGTGCAGCGCGTCGAAGGCGCATTTCTTCACGCAGTCGCCGAGGCCGAGGCAGCCGTTGGGGCAGCCGTTGCCTCCGGCGTAGAGTGTCGTGGCGAATGCGCAGACTCCGGCTCCTTCGTAATGCACTCTCTTCGGCGCGTTCTCACAGGTGCCGTTGCAGCGCACCACGGCAATCATCGGCTCCTGCACGGTGGCGGTTAATCCAAGAATCCCCGCGACCTTGGACATGTCGGAGCTGGGGCAGTTCAGCCCGGCGAGGCTCTTCTTCTCGGCGGCGGCCTTCACGCACGCCTCCGCGAAGTTGTGGCAGCCCGCGAAACCGCAGCCGCCGCAGTTGGCACCGGCCAGAACGCTCTCCACCTCACCGATGAGAGGGTTCTCCTCAACCTTGAACCTCTTCGCGACGAAATACAGGACCACCGCCGCGATCACTCCTAAAACTCCCAAAATCACAAGGGACCATAATAAGATGCTGTTCATATCTTGTTGTTTAATAATGATTAAGCAATTTTTACATTCCGTAAATTTTCAAACCGCAAAAGTACGTTTTTTTTCGTTGGTATAGTAACAAAAATTGAAAAATGTTACACGGAAATTTCAATTTTTTTTGTCGAAAAAATTAATCTACGTTTAGTCAGCGCAATCTGCGGGGATTTAAATTTTATATTCGTGTACGCAAAAATATCGCGTGTTGAAATTTTTATGTATTTTTGCAGCCTAATTTCAAGAATATGAATACACTCACGGTAAGAGATTTCAGAAACAGGATGGCTGCCGCATTTGATATGACGGATGCCGGTGAAAATATTTTTATCAGAAGGGGGGATAAAATTTATGCCATTGTTTCTGTCAGTAATGAAGATTTGACAATATCGTCATCTTTGCAGTTGAAGATTGACAAGGCACGAAGTGAGTTTGAAAGCGGTGAGGCTGTTACATTCAAATCTGCCGCGGAAGCCCAAAAATGGATGGACGAACTATGAAGTATAGCATCTCATATTCAAAGGATGCAGTAAGGGTTTTGAAGAAATGGAAAAAGTCGAATCCGATTGATGATAAATGAGTTTAGCCCGGAAAATTTGAAAGGTTCTGCGCAATCTGCGGGGAAATTTCCTACCTTTGCAGCCGGAAAAGGTTAAAAGTTAAAAGAGTAAAGTTAAAAGAGGATGACGCACTATGAAACACATTGAAACACATTCATTCACATTGTCTTGCATCACATTTTTAATCGCATTGCTTTGCATCACGTTTTTGAGCATAACATCACAGGCGCAGAACACGTCGCCGGTGTATGTCGTTGAGTTCAACAAGATACAGAACGGCATCATGGACGAGGGCAAGCTGCAGAAGAACCAGCTTACAGACTACGACGACAACCCTGTCTGCTTGGTGAAGGTGAAGTCGCAGGGCTTCGACGAGGCGACGTTGCAGAAGCTCGTCTTCGTGCCGCGCAACGTCATGATAATGCACAAGGCGTACGAGAACGGCGAGTATCGTCTGTACGTCTCGTCGAGGAAGCCGGGTTCGATATTGATAAAGTACCAGGGCGAATACGAGTTCAAGCTGCCTTACAACCTCGAGCCGAAGAAGATCTACGAGTTGATTCTCGGCATGGAGACGGCGACTCTCAACATCATCACCACGCCCGACAACGCGGTGATATATATTGACAATGAAAAAGTTGGGGCTGGTTTTGCGAGCAAGTCAGTTTCCATTGGCGCGGAGCATAAATACAAGGTTGAATGCGAAGATTATATAACTGAAGAAAACACGATAACGTTCACGCAGAGTGAGAGGAAAGAGATAGAGGTTGAGTTGAGGCCGAATTTCGGCTACATCACCATAGGCAGCACGCCTTCAGGCGCGGAGGTTTATGTTGACGAGAGGAAGGTCGGCGTGACACCTTACCAAGGCAAGAAGATAAAGCGTGGGCAGCACATGGTTGAGGTGAGACTGGCTGGTTACAAGTCAAAGGTGGAGATGATTTCTGTTAAGGCGGGCGATTTCAACACGCAGTTGCAAGACGTTGTTCTCGAAGCAGTTAAAGTTGCGACGGGCACCATAGTTCTTGAGTCTAACCCTTCGGGCGCGGTGATTACGATAGACGGACGGCAGTACGGGCAGACGCCGAAGACGCTGACGGAGTTCCCCGCCGGGACATACACGGTGTATTTCACCAAGGAGGGCTACCAGAACCTCGCGCAGAACCTTGACCTCAAGGACGGCGGGCGCGAGACGCTGTCGGTGACGATGAGCAAGACAACCGCGCAGCAACAGGTTGTACAGCAGCCCGTGCCGATGGGCGGCAACAACACACAGCCGTCCGGCTCCAATGGGCAGAACAAGACCTTCACAGTGAACGGCGTCTCGTTCGAGATGGTTGCTGTTAAGGGCGGCACGTTCACCATGGGCGGCACTTCGGAACAGGGAAGTGACGCATTCGGTAGTGAGAAGCCTACCCACAGCGTGACGTTGGGCGACTACTACATCGGTAAGTTCGAGGTTACTCAGGAGCTTTGGGAGGCTGTGATGGGGAGCAACCCGAGTTATTTCAAGGGGAGCAAACTTCCTGTGGAGAGTGTAAGCTGGTACGACTGCCAGGAGTTCATCACAAAGCTGAACAGCCTGACGGGGGCGAACTTCCGCCTGCCGACTGAGGCGGAGTGGGAGTATGCTGCCCGCGGGGGAAACAAGAGCCGTGGTTACAAGTACAGCGGTAGCAACAGCATAGGCGATGTGGCGTGGTACGCATACAACAGCTGGAGCAAGACCCATGCCGTAGGCACGAAGTCGCCGAATGAGCTTGGCATCTACGACATGAGCGGCAACGTTAGGGAGTGGTGTCAGGACTGGTACGGGAGCTACGGGAGCGGTTCGCAGACGAACCCTCAGGGACCGTCGTCCGGCTCTTACCGCGTGAATCGTGGCGGTTGCTGGGTCATCAACGCGAGGCGCTGCCGTGTGTCGCACCATAACTACGGCACGCCCGGCCGCAGGTTCACCGATGTGGGCCTGCGCCTGGTTCAATAATTCTTGAGATTGCGACAAGAGACAGGGAGAGACAGCAGTGCGGTGCGAAGT
>CALBNV010000049.1 GCA_937896895.1 uncultured Bacteroidales bacterium
TCGGCTACTGCGAGCTGAATCTGCACGGGATGTTCAGCCGCGTCATCGGTTTCGCGCGAAACGCCGCCAGAAACACCCTGACCAACCTGGTTTACAACGTGTGCTGGTATGAACAGATAGTAAGATTGGGAATGAATTAGTTTTGATAACACATTGATAAACAATATTTTATCCAAAAAAATATGAAATAATAATGAAAAGTTAGAAACTTATAAGAAAAATTCATATCTTCGCCGTGTTGTTCACTTTGAATTTTGGCTGACGGACTTCACGAAGTTCAGAGGAATGGCGCGAAAATGTAAAAAATAGAAGTCCCCATAAATACTATTAACATGAAGAGAGTTTTTACTTTGCTGATTGTCTCAATGTTATTGACAATCAATGTCTTTGCTCAAGAGCAAAATTATGGCGGAATGATTACGCAGAATGAAGACGGCACGTATTTCTACATGCGCAGCTCATTAGAGATGGTTTACATTGACGGCGGCTCGTTTCCGCAGAAAGACATCGTTGACAGGTCGTGGCAGAACTACATGGATCCGGAGAAGAACTTCCCAAACCAATACAACAAGCACTACGCCAATATCGGCAATGTAGTGTATAACGGGAAAAAAGACATAAGCATTGCAGAGATGACCACCTTGATTACCAACTACATAAACGAGAATCATCTCGCCAACAAGCTGGTTCAGCGTTGGTTCAACTACAATCCTCATGGCAGTATCAACTACGACATCGACAATCCTGTGAATCCCGCTGCGAAGATCAACATGCAGACGGTCTTCGAGCGTGGTTTCTATAACGTCAACGCGGGCGACGAGAACCTCATGCTCACTGGCCTGAAGCGCGAGCGGGAGGCGCAGATCAAGGACCTCTCGGTGAAACTCCTGCCTTTCACCTTCATGACATTCACCAAGCTCGACTTCTACGAGAACGAACCGGTGGCGCGGGCAATCCGCGATGCCGCGATAGTCACGGCGAAAAATATTTACAACAATGCGGTTAAAAACGGCGCGAACCCCAACACAGCCAATCTGGTGTACAACATCGCCTGTCTGACGGCCAACGCAGCATACGCCGCCACCAAGGACGGCTACACACTGCGCTCCACGACGTGGCTCTACCGCCTCGTCTGGGACCAGAACACAGAAGCATATTTCTACAATTCAGTGCTGTCGAACCCATCGCTGCTCGAGACAAGCAGCAAGTTCAAGATGGAACACATTGACTGTCAGGAGAACAAGAGCACCGTCGTCTTTTCGGCGACAAGAACCAAGGAGCAAATCATCGACCTCACCGTGACAAGGAACCTCAACAAGGTCTTCCGCGACCTGCAGGATAGGAATGATGTGTTCAAGGTTTGGACTCCGCTCCTTGACTTCTACAGCCTCGTGAACCCGAACATCTACGCGCCGATAACCGTCAACGGGAAAATAGTCACCGCCGAAATCGGCACGGGGGAAGGTCTGCGCGGCGGTGAGATGTTCTCGATTGTTGACGAAGACGGCAATTTCTACGGTTACGCCAAAGCCGTCAAGGGTAAGATCTGGGACAATGCCGTCGTCACCGGCGGCGACGCGGAATACAACTACGTGCCGCAGACCGACAGGTACGGCAACCTTGTGACGGCGACGACATTCAAGGTCAAGAAACCGCAAAACCTGCGCAGCGGACTCTATCTCTGTGACCCTAAAGCCCCGAAGAGAATGCGCGTCGCAGCACGTATCGGCACCAAGGAAGGCGTCGAACCGGGCGACAGATTCTTCGTCTATCTCTACGATGACGTCTCGAAAAAACTGAAAAAGGTAGGAATGGTCAGAGCCGTCAAAGGCAAGGTCTGGGATAACATCTATTACAACTCAGACAATGATATGACGTTGAAAACCAGAGAGGAGAGAAATGCCAGCGCCGCCCTGAAGGTGCGCGACAAGGAAGGACTCCGCACCACCGAGACACTCTTCAAAGGCTCCTGCAAAATCCAACCCGGCATGTTCATCAGACGCGCCAAGTAGTTTTTCGGAATTTTTTTGACGGTTTTATCATTTTTTTGTGTACCTTTGCACGTTTAAAAAAGTTAATCGAATGTAGAATTTAGCAAAAAGTTCGTAAAGTTGGAAAGTTCATAAAGTTTGGAGGCGGATAGTCCTCTTAACTTTCTTTCAAACTTTCAACTCAGAAAGGGGTAAGGCAATGATTGAAACATTGAAAATCGGCTCGCTGAAATGGCGGCATGTGACAAATCCGGATGAAGATGACTTTAAATTCCTGAGAGAGACGTTCCATTTCCACCCCTTGGACATAGAAGACTGCAAGTCGGTCAACCAACGTCCGAAAATAGACATCTACGACGACTATTACTTCCTGATTCTACAATACCCGAACTTCGACCGCCAGAATAAGTTCATCAAGACGAAAGAGGTGAAATTCTTCTGGGGCAAGGATTACATCATCACGCTTGAGAAATCGCCGTGGTACGTGAGCCAGCTCTTCAACGAATACGAGGAGCGCGACATGGACGAACTCGAGGAAAACCTCAAGACCTCCGACATCCTGCTTTACCGTATCTTCGAGAAGCTGATGATGGAGTCACTCTATCTCCTGAAGAAAGTCGGCCTTGACCTCGAACTGATAAACCGCGAGCTGTTCGGCTCCAAACAAGTCAAGATCATCGAACGAATCAGCGTGACACGAAAGAACATCATCACGATAAACACCATCTTCAAGCCGCAGCTGCGTGTGTTCCACTCCTTCGAGACAGGTCAGATCAGAGGCTTCGGCGACCTCGAATATATGGAAGACTACTGGGGCAACATCCTCGACTACTACCAGAAGGTATGGGACATGACCGAGGACTACGAAGACCTGATCGAGGGGCTGTCGAAGACCTTCGACTCGATGCAGGGCAACAAGACCAACGAGATCATGAAGATTCTCACCCTGATATCATCTATCATACTTCCGTTGACATTCGTAACAGGCCTTTTCGGCATGAACGTGGTGTTCCCCTTCATCCCCGAAGGCTCCACTACGGCGTTGTGGATCATCGTTGGCGTGATGGCAGTGATGGGCGCCGGCCTGACACTGTTCTTCCGACACCGCAAGTGGTGGTTCTAATTAGTTATAAAGTTATAAAGTTTATAAAGTTATAAAGTTATAAAGTTTATAAAGGTATAAAGTTATAAAGTTTATAAAGGTATAAAGTTATAAAGTTTATAAAGTTATAAAGTTTATAAAGGTAAAAGGTATAAAGGTGGCTGGCGCCCGTAGGGAAGTTCTCCCATCGTGCGCCAGCCACTTTATAACCTTTTCACCTTTCAACCTTTCAACCTCTCACCTTTCACCTTTCAACCTTTCACCTTTCAACCTTTCACCTTTCAACCTTTCAACCTTTCAACCTTTCACCTTTCAACCTCTCACCTTTCACCTTTCAACCTTTCACCTTTCAACCTTTCACCTTTCAACCTTTCAACCTTTCAACCTTTCACCTTTCAACCTCTCACCTTTCACCTTTCAACCTTTCACCTTTCAACCTTTCACCTTTCAACCTTTCAACCTTTCAACCTTTCACCTTTCAACCTCTCACCTTTCACCTTTCAACCTTTCACCTTTCAACCTTTCACC
>CALBNV010000050.1 GCA_937896895.1 uncultured Bacteroidales bacterium
AGAATCCTTCAATCAAGTGGGAAGAAGTTTTTAACAACATTTATTTAAGTAAAAAAGGTGCATTCCATAAGATAATTCAAGACTGTAATTTCCCTACAGATCAGGATTTCTTCATTATGTTCAGTCTTGAAGATTTTGAGAGTGGCGACAACAATTCCGAAGTGTTTTTCTCATCATTATTCTTTGTGATTTCTAATTCGCAAACCATAATTGACCAGTTTATTCAACAATCATCGCAATTTTTAAGGTACATAATGTATCTAAGAAAAGTTGAATCTGTCGAGCAATACAAGGAATTGGAAAATAAAGTAATTGACTTAAATCGCCAATATTCTGATACAAGAAAGCAGGCAAATCATGCAGCATTATCATCTATTATGACTCGAAACATGAGTCATAATCTTGGAGGACATTTTCTTTATTATACTCAAGCGACAATAGATTATGTTGCTAATACATTGTCGGAGTTATCGAATGATTTGGCCCCCTACGTTAGAGGGGCGGCTGAAACCATTAAAAATATCCGCCAAAGGATGACGTATTTATCTACCGTAGTATCTGACGGTGAGCCACCTCTTAGAAAGGTAAGCCTTGAAGAAGCCAGCTGGCAGTGGGAAACCACGTTGAATTACTGCTATGGTTTCACGCAAGATGAGCATAGTGACATGAGATGTGACATTGTGTACATAGCTTTGCCTAAAACTGATTTCAATGGCAACATTGCTTATGCTGACATTTTACAAACCTACGCCGACATTGTTGATGCCGTGCGTGAGTGCTATAATGCCATTGATATAGATGGCAAGTTCCTGAAGTATGTTACTATTAGTTTTGATAATGGGACAAAGGATGGTGATAAGGCGACTGTCGTGATAAATACAGGGAAAAGCGTGAATGGCATAGATCCGCAAGGCCCTTTCAATGTTGGAGAGTGCTATCTGTGGGGAGCCATGGGGAATCTTGAATTAGCTAACGCCGCACCTGGGCAGATAAAGTCAAAAGTGTTTGACTATGATCTCCGAATGATGTATTACTACACGCCATGTCCAACATGCACCACTTGGATTGATAATATTTCTGACACTACATACTATGGCTATTTAGAGAACAATGATTCGCTATTTTATGTTGAGGGTTTAACAAAAGAGGAGGTTCAGAATTATCAGATTTGTTATGATGACTTGAACAAGGAATATTACTACATAGTCAAACGAGGACATTGGGGACAGCCTACCAACTTGTATGGTGTTGATTGGTATTATTACACAGATGTATTCTCTGATGGATATTCTTCTAATGATTCGATTTCAATTTGGCATTATTTTAACATTGTCCGCTGCACACGTCATTGGAGACATGGTGACACTCCATATCCCATTTCAATTGATGAGGAGCAAGAACGATAATGGTTTAATTACAGCAAGAGACGGCTCAAAAGCCGTTCTCTTGCTACATTTTTATTTATCATGAAGAAGATATTTCTGATTATTGCGTGGTTATTCTTGCAAACGCCATTGTGTTTGCAAGGGCAAGAGCCACAAATATTTTTTGAACGCCATTACATCAACGACCTCATTTTCATGAATGAGAACGACATGCTTGTTTTGGGAGCCGATGACGCGGCTGATGTCGCACTTTACAAGGTGAATGAAAACGGGGAGGTCGTCAATTCCGTTGTTCTTCCAAGCATAAAAAACAACAACAGTTATAGGCGCGTTACACGTTTCAATGACGGCACGGTTGGCCTTCTTGTCACGAAATACAAAAACGACACCATACGGCTGCAAAAGATGACAGTCCATGATGACCTGTCGGTGGATACGCTTGATTTCAAATGGATTGGTTATGACTTTTACGATTTTATGGGGCACGAGCCATGGGTTGAGGATGCTTCGGGCAATTATTATTACTCCTATTATGTTGACACCCTGTGGACCAGCGGTCATCACGGTTTAAGGATATTGAAATTCGATGGGAACGGCAATCTGCTGACAGAAAGGCTTTTCGACGACCCAAGTCCATCGCCAAATTGGGGTTATATGTTCCCGACCCCAGACATGACGGGTTGCAGGCTTGTTTTGTCTGGTTGGGGAAGTTGGGGAAGATACACGATTTACAATTGCCATACTCTGGATGGCGACCTCAACACCGTGAGTGTCAAAGAGAATATCGATCAGTTGTCATTTCCGGTGGAATGCGGTGAAAACGCGTGTTTCCGAATGAATCCCAACAATGGCAGGACTTATACTATCAATTGTCAATTGGAGATTCAGCCCGACCCTAACGATCCATACGGCAATCCGATGGTCGTACACAATCATGACATTCTCATGAGTATGTTCGATGCAGACAATTTTGAACAAATGGCCTATACTTGGGGCATCACTTCACATGTTCCAAGTAGCAGTGGCAAGCGTAACTCCATTGATTTTGACAAGGAGGGCGATGTTTACATGGCGGGCGGCATGGATCAGTCAGGTTTTTTTTCAAAAAGCCTATATATAGTCCATTTGGACGAAGACCTGAACAAATTGGATGAGATATATTACAGGGAGGACGGCTACGATCTTGTTTATGTAGGTGGGATGCGCGTCGGTGCCAATGGCGATGTTTTTGTCAATTGCCAGATTTGGAAACCGAATGAACCAGCCTTCGGTGCCATTTTGAAGTTCCCCGCCGAGGCCTTCCTCGGCATCGACGAGGCCCACGACGCAGGCTTTGCCGTCGCCGTCGCCT
>CALBNV010000051.1 GCA_937896895.1 uncultured Bacteroidales bacterium
TGGTATTGAACGTCCTGTAAATTTTGACATTAAGGATCAGAACGGCAGAGAAGCTGAAATCGTACAGTCCCTTGCAAAGTGGAAGAGATTCGCCCTCAAGAAATATGGATTCAAAGAAGGTGAAGGTCTCTACACAGATATGAACGCTATCCGTAGAGATGAAGAAACAGACAACATCCACTCCATCTACGTTGACCAGTGGGACTGGGAAAAGGTCATCCGTCCCGAGGACAGGAATATAGATTTTCTGAAGCAAACCGTCCGCCGCATCTATGAGGCAATCAAGGTTACCGAGAACAAGCTGTTCGTCGAGTTCCCGCAGATTGTCCCGCAACTCCCGGAAGAAATCCACTTCATCACGTCCCAGGAACTTCTTGACCTCTATCCGGACAAGTCCGCAAAGGAGCGCGAGAACGCCATCACGAAGAAGTTCGGTGCCGTCTTCATCATCGGCATAGGCGATAAACTTTCCAACGGAGAGTCCCACGACGGCCGCGCGGCTGACTACGACGACTGGGCGCTCAACGGCGACCTCCTCGTCTGGGACGATGTCCTCGACCGCGCCCTCGAGCTTTCAAGTATGGGAATCCGCGTCAACGCCGAGTCAATGCTCCGCCAGCTTGCCGCAAAGGGAGAAGAACACAAGAAGTCCCTTTACTACCACAAACGCCTGCTTGCCGGAGAACTTCCTCAGACAATCGGCGGTGGAGTGGGGCAGTCCAGACTCTGTATGTTCCTGCTACGCAAGGCGCATATCGGCGAAATCCAGAGCAGCATCTGGTCAGACGAGATGCGCTCGGCCTGTGAGAATGCCGGCATCCACCTGATGTAGTGTATCTCAAAAAATAACTTGGTAATCTTTACCAACTTATATTTTTCGCTTCACTTAGAAAACTTTTTTCTATATTTGCAGTCCGCTTCGGCGGGGGAATGGTTCCGTAGCTCAGCTGGATAGAGCAACAGCCTTCTAAGCTGTGGGTCACGCGTTCGAATCGCGTCGGAATCACATTACTAATTGCGCAACTTCTAATAATTAGGGAGTTGCGCTTTTTTGCTGATTAGCTGATATTTCTCCATTTCGGCCAAGATTTGGCTGTTTTCAGGCCGATTAGCTGATATTTCTCCACTAACGCTTAAGCATGTCACCTTCTCGAGACCTGGAGCAATAATGCCCCCAAACGCTCCTCCTCCCTCGAAATTTTTGACAGGAGGAGCATATTATGCCTAAAACGCTCCAGATGCAGTCTGAAGATCCCTGAAATTTAGCAGATACTATTGAGACATAGCAGATACTCCTGAGGCACAGTAGATACTCTCGGGACATTACAAATACCATTAAGAAATAGCAGATACTCTTGGGACTGGTCGCGAAAAAGGCCGAAAACGTGACTACCCCCTCTTCTCAGCGAGGGGGTAGTCGCAAAAAACGCCAATATTGCGACCAGCCCCCCTTCAAAGAGTAAAGAACAGAGGCAAAAGTGCCTTGCCTTCGGCAATTTGCCGAAGGCAACGAGGAAAAGTGGCCTTACGTTCGGCAATTTGCCGAAGGCAAGTGGCCAGGACAAAAGTTTGGCGTAAGCGAGCCGCACTCTCGGCCAGGATTTCGCCCAATTTCTTAGCAGCTACTCATTTACTAAGGGTGAGGGTGAGAAGGAAAAGGGAGAAGGGCCTGGCTGTCGTGCGATCATCGTAAGCCGATACCAGGCCTGGAATCAGCGCCGACAATATCAATGCCAGCACTTTTTTATTCTCATTCACAGATTTTATTTCTGCCTGTTCTGGCGGGCGGCCTTGCGGGCGGCACGGGCGGCCTCACGCTCGGCCTTAGCCTGCTCGGCAGCACGTTCTTCCATCTCGTGCTGCCCCATCGTCACGATAAGGATGACACCGTTGGCCGATTCCATCCCACCGTAGAAGCCGGCGGAACCGTCCTTCACAACCTCTACTGACCACACCTCGGCAGGGGTGAGACTGGCCACCTGTGACTCAGCGACCTTGACTCCGTCAATCATAAACATAGGGCTGGTCTCACCGGAATTGGTGCCGATGCCACGGATGATGATTGAAGGCGGATTGGTGGAATTGTTGAGAACCACGCCAGGCTGACGCTGTATCATATCGTAGATACTGGTATAGTTGGAGGACTGCTTGTTCTCCAACTTGGTGTTCTGTGCCGAAGCGGCAAAGCCGGCGGCAAGCATTATCGCTATAAAAAGAAGTCTTTTCATTATTTGAATATCGCTTTTGCTACGAGTTCAACATAGTCGCGGCAGTTCATCCAGGTGTGGCCGCCGCCAGGGTTATAGAAGGTATGCTCTATTCCCTGCTCTGTGAGGAATGCGTCAAGACCGCGGGAAGCGGAGATGAGGAAGTCCTCGGAACCGGTGCCGAGCCACATCAGTTTGAGATTCTTCTTCACAGTATCAACAGGCGCATAAGTGCCGTTGGCAAAATTGGCCTTATACTCCTCACCGAAGATTGCAGGAGCCATAGCGCAGACATAGTCGAACTTGTCCGGATTGCCGAGGCCGCAGGCGAGGGTCTGGCGTCCGCCGAGAGAGAATCCGGCAATTGCACGATGCTTCGCATCCTTGTAGACATTGTAATTTGACTCGATGAAAGGAATGACCTCGTTGAGAATCTCATTTGTCACGATGTCGGTGCCCATTGCATCATATCTGTCAGCCTTGCCCTGGAGCATCATCTCAGGATATGGATTCGCATAAGGCATCACGACGATCATACGCTTCGCAAGACCCTGGGCAATGAGATTGTCGAGGATATTGTTGACGTGGCCCACCTTGAACCAGGTCTCGTATGTGTCGGTCATACCGTGAATGAGATACAGGACAGGAAGTTTCTCCTTGCCTGCCGGGTCGTAACCGGCCGGTGTGTAGACGCACATAGGACGCTCGATGCCCTTGCAGTTCTCCGAGTGATAGAATCTGTATGAAACCTTGCCCTGAGGCACCTTCTGGATATCCTGCACAGTAGGATTCCCGGCACGGACATCGGCGAGAGAGTACTTGAAGGTCTCGTTAGGGAAGATGTACATATTGCAAGGGTCGGCAATCTTGGTGCCGTCGATTACGAAGGCATACGGATAGATGTCCGGAACCTCAGGCTTGACGGTGATCTCCCATATTCCCTTGTCGTTCTTTGCCATAGGCTGGGCCTTGCTGAACATCTGGCAGTCAAGCTCAACCTTGGCGGCCTGGTCGGCGCGGACGCGGAAGGTGACGCTGCCGTCCCCGTTGTACTGAGGGGAAACGACCGGGGTCGGGAAAAGGCGTGCCATAACCTCAGGAGTGAGCTTCTGCTCCTCCTTCTTCTCCTCATCCTTTGCGGCCGCCTGGACAGGCAGAGGGTCGCTGACTGCGTCGATCTTGTCCTGGAAGAGGAGCCTCATCGACTTGTCGAGGAAATACTTGGCATTCATCCAGGTGTGACCGAACTTGTCGGTGGTGAAGCACTTCACGTTATTGATGCCCTTGGCATCGAGGAAGTCCATATATTCCTTTGCGTTGCCGTAGAGGAAGTCGTCGGTGCCGACGCCCGTCCAGAAGAGGTGAATCTTCTCATTGGTGTCCTTGGCGTTGTCATAGACATTTGGCAAGGTGGTGGCAGTAAATGAGCTGTACGAGCAGAGGTAAGAGAACTTGTCGAGGTTCATGAGACCATTCATCAGGCCCTGGTTGCCACCACGGGAGAATCCACCGATGGCACGATGGTCACTATCGTTGATGGTGCGGTAATTTTGCTCAATATATGGCATGAGGTCATTGTTGAGGTCTCGGCCGAAAAGATCTCCTGCCTCCATAAAGTCTGGCTGAGTAGGCATAATCTTAGCAGGATTGCCATATGGCATGACTACAATCATGTCTTTGGCTTGCTGTTTTGCAATAAGGTTGTCAAGAATATAGTTGACTCTGCCAACCTTATAATACACTTCTTCCGTATCTGTAGTTCCACTGATAAGGTAGAATACTGGATAAGATTTCGCTTTTTCCTCGTCGTAAGTTGGTGGAGTGTAGACTACTGCATGGTTGAAGCAACCAAGTGTATTGGAATAATAGGTGATATAGTCGACATTTCCATGAGGAACGTTCTGAATGGCATGGAGTAGGGGTGCAGAAGTGCCGGGGATGTCGAGCAAGGAGTTTTTGAATCCTTCATTCGGGAACCATTGCTGGCTCTTAGGATCCATAATGCTGACTCCATCGACCACAAAGCAGTATGGATACATGTCAGGATCCGCAGGACCAAGGGTCGCCGTCCAGAGTCCAGTTACAGAATCACGCTCCATATCATGACGACCTGCAAACTGCACGTCAACCTGCACTTCTTGTGCACGATCATTTCTATAATTAAAAGTTACAGTGCCATCCGCATTGATAATTGTCGATGCTGGTTCCTGTGTCTGTTCTACTGCAGGTTGGCTCGTGCATGCCATTGTTAGGGTTGTCAATGCTGCAAGAAAAAGAAAATGCTTCATTGGATCTTTGATTAAGTAATGTTTTTTGGGGGTAATATGGGTGCAAAGGTACATCATTTTTTATTTGCTTCCAAATTTATAGTTTAGTTTATAGCAAAAATAGATAGTTTTCTTGCCTTTTGCTCTTTTTTAGCCCTAAATGCGCATACACATTATTAATATATATAGGGATTTTGCTTTTTATGTAGTTAGATGTTGTTTTTTTGAATGAATAGGGTGATTACTCTCGGAATCTCTGTCTCTGTAGTGCATTTGCCGATGCTTTTCTGCACAGTTTCGGTGTGTTCTGCTATTTGAATGTGCCATAAAAGGCGTGTTTTGTGGTAAAAATGATTATTTTGTCAAATTTCTTGCTTAATAATTTGGATTGGCTTAGAAAATCCGCTATCTTTGCACCCGCTAAAACGGAAGAACGCAAGTTTGACGAATTAGCGATGATCTTTGAAGTGTTGAAATTGACAATAAAATTTAGCAAGTACATACTTGGGTAGAGCAAGTGTAAGCTTTACCGTCAATAACTGAATTGATTGCCAGAATCGGACGAATCTCGAAATTAAAATTGTCTATTCACCCGCAAGGGTAAATAAATAATAAAAAGTACAACGAAGAGTTTGATCCTGGCTCAGGATGAACGCTAGCGACAGGCCTAACACATGCAAGTCGAGGGAGAAGCCCTTCGGGGCGGAAACCGGCGCACGGGTGAGTAACGCGTATGTAACCTGCCCATAAGTGGGGGATAGCCCAGCGAAAGCTGGATTAATACCGCATAATGCTGATGATTGACATCTTTTATCAGCTAAAGATTTATTGCTTAGGGATGGACATGCGTTGGATTAGCTGGTTGGCGGGGTAACGGCCCACCAAGGCGACGATCCATAGGGGTTCTGAGAGGAAGGTCCCCCACATTGGTACTGAGACACGGACCAAACTC
>CALBNV010000052.1 GCA_937896895.1 uncultured Bacteroidales bacterium
GACTACCGGGGATTCCGAGGGCAAAGATAGATATATAATTTGAAACAAACAAGAATTTCGTTAGAAAAAAGCAAGATTTAATACATTATGAGATACAACGAGTACGAAATAGCACTTTCACCTGCACGTTTGAACCGATATATGGTGGCTTGTAGGGGCAACAAAGCAAGGGCTTTGCAATTGTATCCTCAACAGCTCATCTCCAGCCTCACAACCAATGGGACTTACACCAACGACAGAATAGTGTCGGGAGTACGAAAGTATAAATTAGACAATATTACGGACTTCTGTCCGTTATAAACATACACGCCCAACGCTCATCATGGCGAAAAAAGGTTTGAGCTAATGAATGGTTGCTTAGTGTGACCACTTGCCAGAGGGCAAGAAATGAACATATTTGGAAAAAGGCGTTTTCAGGACGCTTGTTTTTAACATCCGTCATTAAAAAAGAAAACAATAATAGAAATGGAACAGACAAATGCGATAATACAATATGCACCTGCTGTACAGACCATCAAGACAGCCATACTACAGGGGCAGTATGAAGCCGCCAAGGGAGTGAACCGCATCCAGTTGGCTGTGTATTTCGCTATTGGCAAGTACATTTCTGCTAATACGCGCACTCAGGCATGGGGCACTCATGCGCTGGAGTTTATCAGCGAACAACTGCGAAGAGAACTGCCGGGATTGCGTGGATTCTCGGAAACTAGCCTCAAGAAAATGCGTCAATTTTATGAACAATGGCAGATTCTCGAAAATCGCCCGCCAGTGACGGACGAAATGGAAAGCATTGAAAACGATACAATCATCGAGGCAAATGCTATTGCTATGCTAAATCGCCCGCCAATGGCGGATGAATTGGATGTGAACGAATTCCTCAGTATCAGTTTCACTCATCATGACGAAATACTGTCCAAAACTACCACATTGGAAGAGCGTGTGTTCTACATCCATAAGGTAGCCACTATGAAGTGGGACAAATATACGCTTAGGGACAATCTTAAGGCCGACCTATATCATCATCAGAGCGTAATGCCCAATAATTTCGTTGCTACCATACCGGACAAACGGTTGGCAATGAAAACGCTTAAAATGTTTAAGGACGAATATCTTCTTGACTTCATTAACGTGGAAGAAATTGACGAGACGGATCCTGAAGACATCGATGAGCGTGTAATAGAAAAAAGCATTGTGATGAATATCAAGAACTTCATCATGACTTTCGGCAAAGGTTTTACCTTTATCGGCAATCAGGTACATTACGACAAGCTGGGGCAGGACCATTGGATAGATTTGCTGTTCTATAACCGTGACCTGAGGCGAATTGTGGTCTTCGAGTTGAAGTCGGGCCGTTTCAAGGTGGAGTATCTTGCACAGTTGAGCAGTTACCTCAGGGTATTGAACGATGACGACCGCAGAGAAGGAGAGAACCCTCCAATAGGTATGGTGCTCTGCAAGAAAATGAACAAGGAATATGTAAACTACATAATGCAGGACTTCCGTCAGCCGATGGGTGTCGCCACCTACAAGACAGCTGACGAGATTGCCCCGGAACTGCTCGAAGTTCTCCCTCCAAAGGAGGAACTGGCAAAGCTGCTTGATGAGAAAGAAGATTAGTTTTTTCTAACCTCTAACCTCTAACCCTTTAAAACAAAGATATGACTACCCAACAGAAATTATACATCCGCCTCATCAAGCGTCCCATCGGGTTCCTTGGGGCACTGGTGGCGTTGATACTGCTTTCGCCATTGTTCATCGCAACGATGGTGCTGCTGTTCTTTGCCAACAAGAACGGCTTCAAGGGCATCTTTTTCACCCAGAATCGTCCGGGGAAGAATGAGAAGATTTTCAAGGCTTTGAAGTTCAAGACGATGACGGACGAGCGGGATGCCGAGGGCAAGCTCCTTCCCGATGCCGACCGTCTGACCAAGGTGGGCAAGTTCATCCGCTCCACCTCGATTGACGAACTGCCGCAGCTGCTCAACATCCTCAAGGGCGATATGGCGTTCATCGGCCCCCGTCCGCTGCTGGTGCAGTACATCCCGTATTATACCGAGCGTGAGCGGTTGAGACATACTGTAAGGCCTGGGATAACCGGTTGGGCGCAAGTCCACGGAAGGAATCACGTGTTGTGGGAAGATCGTTTTGAATATGATGCCTATTATGTGGAACATCTCAGTCTATGGCTGGATGTCATGATATTCATGAATACGATGAAGAATGTGATTGATAAAAAGGACATTGAGATTGCACCGAACCTGATGTTCTTTGATGAATATAGAAGATGGCAGGCCTCGGGAAAGGTTTTTGAGAAGTATGAAGATGCGATTGTGAATTATTGATTATTGAAGATGAAAAGAGTAATTGTATTTTGTACAGATTCACCATATAGCCTTTTCCTTGTGCGGAGTTTGGGGGAGGCAGGCTACAGTCCTGAGTGCTATTGCGTCGGGCATAGTTGCTCGTTTTTGTTCTTAAGCCGTTACACCGGAAAACACAGGAAGTTTGACAATGTGACCGATGCCCTGAATTTCCTGCTGAACGATTATCCGGAATATGATGATAAACCGGTCTTGTTCGCCTTCCCCGACATCCCGGCATACTATGCGGATCTGCACGTAGAGGAACTGGAGAAAAAATTCATTCTGATGTCTGCCGGACAGTCCGGGGGCATTGTACATTGGATGAGCAAGAAGAACATAGGAGCATTGGCTGTCAAACACGGATTGACAATCCCTTGGACTGTAGAACTTGCGAAAGACGAACAGATACCTGAGGCCCTTGAATATCCGGTATTCACTAAAAATATAGCGTCTGTTGACGGAGGAAAACAGGATGAAGGCATTTGTCATAACAGAAAAGAACTTGAGCAACGGCAGAAGACAATGTCGTCAGACAGGTTTCTTGTGATGAAATATATCGAGAAGGACAATGAGATAAACTATTTCGGGCTGGCTTTGAACGGCCGCATTTATATCGATTATAATGATGAATGCAAGCGGTTCCGCGCGGATTCATACGGTCATTATACCAGATTCAGCCTTTGTAAGAAGGATGCTTTGTACAACAACATTGTGTCTATGATGAAGGAGACTGGATACAATGGACTTTTTGACGTTGAGTTCTTGTTGGGAAAGGATGGTGTCTTGTATTTTACCGAGGTGAATTTCAGGACAGATGGTGCAATCTACAAATTGACGCAAGGTGTCAACCTGCCGGCTGAATGGTGCCGTCTGACAAGTCTTCCTGTCCAAGAGTTGCCACAATCATTGAAAACTGGCAAGGAGACCTTCAGCGCTATGGAAGAATTCCGTGATTTCAAGGAAAATGTGTTGACTGGAAGGATGAGCGTCTTTCTCTGGCTGAAGGAATTTTTTGCTGCCGACATTCGTAACAGGGTGAGTCTGAGAGATCCGTTGCCTTTCTTCTGCTGGATCGCAGACGGTGTAAGGTTGTTTGTTGGAAAAACATTTGCAAGATGAAGGAGATAGGCAGTTTTTTCCCGATATATCATTGTCGTGATTATGTAGGCTCCCTGCGGGATTACACTGCAGACAAGCAGTTCAGGCACTATTCCCTGTGCCGTGAAGCACTGCTGGAAATAGCAAGACATTATAAGACACACGGCAAGCGGGTCATTTTTCCTGCATTCACCTGTCGTTCTGTCGTTGATCCATTTATCCAAGAAGGGTGGGAGTGCCGTTATTACAACGTTTCAACAGATTTGAGAATAAAGGCTGAGTACATCGTCTCGCTATCCGAGTCATTCAAGCCGGGTGTGTGTATTGTCCATCCCTATTTTGGGACAGGCCTGACAAAAGATGAGTTGCAGACGTTGTCCCTTGTCAAGGGACGTTGTGGATGCCTGATGGTTGAAGACAAAACACAATGTTTATTCTCTTCCTTCGCGTATGAGGTTTTTGACGTTATTGTTGGCAGTTACAGAAAGTGGTTCCCTATACCTGACGGGGGCTTTTTACGTTTGGTAAGGCCTGTCCTGGACCTTGAGTTGCCGAAGTTGGATTATTCTGATAATGAACCTTTTGCGAGTCTGATGTACGACGCTATGTATCTTCGCGGAGTTTTTCTGCAATCAGGCGATGAAGAAATCAAGGCGATATCACGCAGAATGAGCTCTATGTCATTGTCCAAAATTAATGGCGCAATTGAACCGCACAAAATGTCGGGGCTCTCTCTTAAGATGATGTATGACACCGATTGGGTGGATATCCAGAAAAAGAGGTCGGACAATTACTGTATCCTGCACGAGGGACTGAAGAGTGGCTGTCACCTTAAATTTGTGAAAGAATCCGTAACGGAAATCGAGTCCGCCCCTCTGTTTTTCCCGATATATGTACAAGAACGGGATCAATTTCAGGAAGCGCTTTCTCGGGAGAAGATATATGCTACGGCTTTATGGCAGTCGTCAGCCTCTCCTGAAATGGTCTCAGACCCTGATGTGGAGTATATTTTCAATCATATTCTTGCGATTCCTTGTGATCAGAGGTATGACAGGGACGATATGGAACGTGTGGTTGATGTCATTGAGAAACTGAATGCGTGATGAAGAAACTTGCTATAATCGGTTCCGGGCGGATGGCTTGGATATATGGCGTGAAGGCAAAGGAGATGGGGATTGAAACACACGTTTTCTCTTTTGATGAGAATTGTAAGGTGAAGGATGCCGTTACGGAGTACCATCTTGTCAATATTTTGGAGATGGACAAAGTCCTGGAAGTATGCCGAAATATAGGTATTGACGGAGTCGTTCCTACAACAGAGCTGACGTTCCATGTGGCTGCATATATAGCCGAAAAGATGGGGTTGAACGGTATGCCGTTTGAGGTGGCCAAAGTGGTGACAGACAAATACCGTAACAGAATGGTGTGCAAAGATGTGCCTGAATTGTACCACCCCGGGTATGTACGAATCAGTACTCTTGAAGAACTTGATTCTCTGAACCTCAATTTCCCCATCATTCTCAAACCTGCTTCCAGGGGAGGAAAGCTTGGAGTTTCGGTTGTAAATAATGTGGAGGAGTTGATGCCTGCTTTCGAACTTGCAAAGACTCATTCCGGAAATTCTCCAATCATTGTAGAAGAATTTATCTCCGGAGGACAGGAATATTCTGTCGAGAGTCTTTCCTTCCATGGAGAGCATACGGTTGTTCAGGTGACAGAGAAGATCAGTTCCGGACCTCCTCATTGTGTGGAACTGGGACATCATCAGCCGGCTTGCCTGTCCCGGGAGATGAGGAAAAAGGTCGAGCACGTCATGGGGAAAGCACTGTCCGCTTTGGGGATTGACAACAGCCCCTGTCATATCGAAATAAAGATAGTGGGCGAGCGGATATATCTGATAGAATGCAATGCACGTCCGGGTGGCGACTATATTTCCTGGGTGCTGACCGAGTTGAGTACCGGTTATCCTTACATTAAAGGAGTTATTGATATCGCTCTTGATTGCTTTGAACCAATTGACACTTCGACATTGCTTAACCATTATGCGGGGGTGTATTTCGTTACCGCCCAAAGTGCATATCTGAAGCCTTTGTTTGACCATTGCGAAGAGTATCAATGGCTTTACAGAAAGAATGCAGTATCCGATGATCTGTGGACTTTGGTGCACAATGATTGTGATTCCATCAATTCGATGATTTACTATTCGGAAACAGAAAGACCCGATATTGACAGTTTGTTATGAACATTTTTGACAGAATAAAAAAAACAATAAACAGAAAATACATTTTATATGCCAATTCCTCTGAAGTGTTGGGGAAAGCGCAGGAATTGTTACGCCCTTTGCCTCAAGGATGTGAACTTGTCGATTTGACCTCCAGGGACAGAAACCGCTATAAATGCAAGCGGAATCTGGATATCATACTTGAAGGTAAGGGTGCGGGTAAAGGTCAAGTCTTGGCGGTTGTGGATGACAATGAAATCATCGCCTATCACCACGGTAAGTTCAGGGGCAATAACACTCTGTTCTTTAAAGTCAGGAATTGTGATTACGAATGTACAGAGATTTATGTGGATGAACTGTACCGGAGAAAAGGGATTGCCACGTTCCTTTTGTGTCACGCTATGAAAAACCTCCGGCAGAATATGAAGGTAGGGACGATGATCAGCCTTGACAATACCCCTTCATTGAGATTGCATGAACAAGTGGGGTTCAGGATATCTCATAAAGTGACATTCTTCAATATGACACGGATTATGAATGGTCATTATGTTTTTATAAATATCCCCCATTACAATATATAGAAATATGATTCAGAAACCAGGTATATTGTTTTGCAGTTGTGGAAGAAGAGTCCGTCTGCTTCGTAATGCGCAGGAATCAATTGGTGAGAAGTGCACCATCGTGGCAACGGACAATAATGCAACGGCACCTGCTTTGGCCTTCGCAACCAAGGAGTATGTTGTCCCTCGCATTGATGCCCCTGACTATGTGGATACTATTATCAATATCTGCAAAGAGAATAATGTAAAGGCTGTCACGACTCTGATTGACCCAGAGATTGAGGTGCTTTCGCGCAATCGCGAACGTCTGCTGGAAGCTGGCGTGCTGCCTCTCTGTCCGGCAGACGATATCACAGCTCGTTGTTGTTTCGATAAGTATGAGATGTTCAAATACTGTAAGGTTCAGGGTATTCCTACACCTCTGACTTTCCACGATTGGGATGAGTTTACAAAAGCTGTGGAAGCCGGTGAAATCACTTTCCCGGTATTTATGAAGCCTGTTTGTGGCAGCGGCAGTGTAGGTGTTCATAAAGTTCATACTATGGGACAAGCGAAGAATGACTGGTTCAGTGGTGAACACGATTACATTATTCAGGAACTGATGACGGGCGGTGACTGCGATGCAGATGTGTATGTGGATGCCATCAGCCACAAAGCAGTGGCAGCCTTCTCAAAGCACAAGATTGAGACACGTATCGGTGGTGCCAGCAAGACCATTTCATACAAGGATCCTAAGCTCTTTGCATTCATCGAAAAGATAGCCCTTGCATTCAAGTTCTGCGGTCCTCTTGATATGGACTTCTTCATCCGTGACGGAGAGTATCTGCTTATTGATGTTAACCCCCGTTTCGGTGGCGCATACCTTCACGCATACGGAGCCGGAGTTGACTTCTTCCCTCTGATTTGGAACAACATGAACGGCATCGAGAACGAAAGCATCATTGGCCAGTATGATGAAGACGTGTTGATGTTGATGTACGATGATGTTGTCATTCGCAAAAAGAGTGAGCTGGCGAATGGTGGTTTTACTGTGCTATAATTTCGGAAATTATGACCACACAACAGAAATAAAAAATCATAAACTATATGTACAAACACTTTTTCAAAAGACTGTTCGATTTTACAATTGCCCTGATTGCGCTTCTGTGCATTGGGTGGTTTTTGATTATCATTGCCATCTGGCTGCACTTTGCCAACAAGGGGGCTGGTGCGTTCTTCTATCAGGAACGCCCGGGAAAGGACGAGAAGATTTTCAAGGTCCTCAAGTTCAAGAGTATGACGGACGAGAGGGATGCAGAAGGGAATCTGCTGCCAGACAAAGACCGTATTACGTCTGTTGGCAAGTTCGTCCGCAAGACTTCGATTGATGAGCTTCCTCAGCTGATTAATGTGCTGAAGGGCGATATGGCTTTGATAGGACCGAGACCGTTGCTGCCCGAGTATCTGCCGTACTATACCGAAAGGGAGAGGCTTCGCCATACTGTACGCCCAGGCATTTCTGGTTGGGCGCAGGTGAATGGACGAAATAGTGTGACATGGGATCAGAAATTGGAGTATGATGCTTATTATGTGGAGCATCTGAACTTATGGATGGACATACGTGTCATCCTTACGACTATCAAGAATGTGCTTGGTGCAAAAGATATAAATGTTGTACCTCAGAATGGCGCAGGCAAGCTGAATGTGGAAAGACAAGCAAAGTTAAACAACTCAAAATAAGGAAGATGAATAATTACTTAAAAACCATATTGGGGGGGGGTAATTCCTTAATAATAAGAAAGTTAACAGAAGAAGACCTCAATACGAGAGTGCTCTGGATGAATAATCCGGCAATCTATAGCAGTATGCACTTTGATCTGCCAATCACGTTGGAGAAGACAATGGATTGGTTTCACAATAACGAAGGAAATGATAAACGTGCTGATATGGTGGTCTTGGAGGATGGTGAGATTGTAGCTTTTTGTGGAATTACTTCAATTAATCCAGATATCAGAAAATCGGAGCTTTACATCTTTGTGAATCCAAATATTCAGGCAAAGGGTTATGGAACAAAAGCGACTCTTTTGCTTTGCAAGTATGGGTTCGAAGAGAAAGGTTTGCATAAGATTTATCTGGAGACGAACGAAGATAATTATGCAGCACAAAAGGTCTATGAACGATGTGGTTTTACACTCGAAGGCCGCCATCGCAAAGAGTATCTCACTAAAGACGGAGAATGGAAAGACCGTCTGTATTATGGTCTTCTAAAGGAAGAATTTAATCAATTAGGGTAGCCTATTGACGATAGTGCCACTCTCTAAAAACCTATAATAAATGCAGGAAAAAGTTTTAATATTGGGTAGCGTTTTGGCACTATCTCAGTTGTAAAGGAAGCTCACAAGGTGGGTATGTATGTTATCGTAGCAGATTTGATGGAAACGTCTCCATCAAAGCAAGAAGCCGATGAGGCTTGGCTGATAAGTACAACAGATATTGATACGCTTGAGAATAAATGTAAAGAAGTTGGAGTGACAGCCATAATGTTTGGAGCGAGCGACTTTAATATTTCGAATTGCAGGGAGCTGTGTAAGCGATTAAATCTGCCAATCTATTGCGATAATGATGAGACATGGGCTGTGGCGAGAGACAAACGCAAGTTCAAGACAATATGCAAGGAAGTTGGTGCTCCTATTGCAACAGATTATGAGTTTACCGATGAGCAGTTGAATGATATGGCAGGACGGATATCTTACCCCGTGGTTGTAAAGCCTTCTGATAAGAGTGGTAACAGGGGAATGAGTTATTGCAAGAATGCAGATGAGTTGATAGAGGCTTATGTCAATGCAAGAAGCATATCCGACAAGAGCATCATAGTAGAACGTCAATTGGTAGGTGATGAGTATAACGTTCATTATGTGCTGGCTAATGGTGAGGCCCGTCTGCTTTATTTCAGTTCCACACATCACGAACCTGGGTGTGCAAGCAATTTATACTCTTTCAAATGTACCACAAGCAATCATCTGAAACAATACATTGAAGAAGTCAACGAAAGTGTTAAGACGGTATTTTATAAGGCTGGATGCAAGGAAGGTATTGTATGGGTGGATATAATGCGAGACAAAGATGGGAAATTCTATCTGCTTGAGATGGGATACAGATTTGGAGGGGTGATGACATATCGACCATACGAATTAGTGTCAGGCTTCAATACGGTAAAGTGGATGCTTGATATTGCAAGAGGGAGGAAGCACCAGATTGGTGATTTGCCAGAAGAACTTAATCAGGCATACGCTGGTTGTGCCGCATCATATCATCTGTTTACAAAACATGCTGGTGTGGCAAAATGTGTGGAAGGCGTAGAGAAAATTGAGCAGATGAAAGATGTATTTGTCGATATGCCTAAACGCTCGGGGGCAACGGTCAGAGAAAAGGCGACTATGGGACTGATAGGAATTTACGGAAAAGATATCGATGATTTATGCGATAAAGTTTCTGCCGTTAATACCGTTTTGAGTATTAAAGACGAGGAAGGGAAGGATATGGTGATTATTTATGATGATTACGAATCCTTGAGAGAAGAATACAATTCAGGTATTAGACAATTTGGTGCATAGAAATGAAATCAGTTCAATATGCGTGATAAAAATAAGATTAATGAACAACGAAGTAATATTTGACGAAATCACTGTAGAAGGGCTTCCGCTGAAGCTAGTCCGTGACGACCTCTTCCCTTTTATTGGAGGTGGCAGCAAAGCTCGTAAGGCGGTGGCTTACGAGGCATTCTTGCGTGAAGGCGGCTACAACGCTATCGTGACCTGCGGAGGAATTCAGAGTAACCACAACAGGGCTATGGCTTTGATGTGCGCCCGTAATGGATGGAAGTGCCATCTGTGTATTCAGGGGACAGAGGAGCGTTTCTTTAGCGAGAAGGGTAATGCATTGATTGATCGTCTCTCGGGTGCAGAGTGCGAAATCATCCGTCCGGAAGATACGGCTGTGGCAATGGACAGGGCCATGGAGAAGTTGAAGGCCGAAGGCTATAATCCATTCTATGTTCACGGTGGCGGTCACGACCTGCCAGGAGGAACTTGTTTTGTGGATGCAGTGGAGTCGTTGAAGGCTCAGTGTGATGCCGAGGGCTACAAGCCTGACTACATCTTTATGGCTTCCGGAACTGGTTCGACACAGGCAGGAATTGCCGTTGGATTGGACAAGGTGGGCTGGAGTGATGTGAAGCTGGTGGGCGTCAGTGTTGCCCGTCAGCAGGAACGCGGGAAGAAGGTGATTGTGGATTTCGCCAATATGCTTGCCAAGCATTACGGAATGCCTCAGGACTATGAAGAGAAGATACGGTTTACAGCTGACTATCTGATGGGAGGCTATGAGCAATTCGTTCCTGAAATGAAGGAATACCTTGATGGCGTGATGGCAAAGACAGGTCTGCTGTTCGATACAACCTATTCCGGCAAGGGCTTCTACGGAATGATGAATGAAATCAAAAAGAACCATCTGGAGAGTAAGAAGATAATCTTCTGGCATACCGGTGGGATTATGAATATAATGAAATAGCGACTATGAAGATAGAATACAAAGAATTGAAAGGTCTGCCGTCTCTGGCTTGGTGCGCTATTATGACCAAGGGTGAAGAGGTGATGAAAGCCCTTGTGGGCAGGATGGTGGAGTGCCGTGAAGATGGTTTCGAGTCAGGAATCTGGGACGGAGAGTTTGAGAAACAGGATTTCCACACTGCGACTTACGGCTGCTTAACTGGCTGTAAGTCAACTGAATGGGGGGGTATTTATCACTCCAACTCACATGCAGGAGTATCTGTTTGCGGTAAAGAGGGACGATAAGTTGTATGTTTCCAATTCAATGCCGTTTGTGCTGCTTGAAAGTGGAGAGAGGCTTGATGCGGACTACTACGATTACGAATATGATTTGAACAGTACGATGCTCGGGTATGAACGATGCCACAGAAGCACTCCGCTGAGAGGAGGTAACAAGCTGATGATATTCCGCGGATGCAGAGTGAGTGTCGATAAGAATCTTAACATAAAAGAGGAACGGCAGAATCACAGATTTCCTATGGGGAACTTTGCTGAATATAAAGCCAGTGTGCTTGGCGTGATGGACAGGATGGTGAAGAATGCACAATCACCGGCACGAAAGCATCAGTATGGCTTAATAACGACTATTTCGAGAGGCTATGACGCTTGTGCTTCGAGCGTGCTGGCTCACGAGGTCGGTTGTGATACAAGCCTGTCGTTCATAGCTCCGGCCAAGTATCTGAAGGATGATGGAAGGGAGATAGCAAAGACCATAGGATATAAGAACATCTTGACTGGTGATGCGGACGAGTTCAAGCAGAATGAGGATTTTCTGGAAGCGGAAGGAAGCTGTACGGGAGTGGCTGGCGGAGGTGCATCGTTCCTTTGTTTTGAGAAGTTTACTGGAGGCAAGATTCAGTTCGGTGGAGAGAGAGGAGATTCTATGTGGGAACGTCTGCACGTGAATGTGAATGACAACCTGGACTATACGGCAGGAAATACTTTGGCTCAGACAGGAGTGAGCATTGAACCACATTTGCGGAACAACACTATCGCAGTTGAGATACCTTTGATTGGCTGTAACCAGTGGACGGATACAGCTCGTATCTCAAATTCTGAGGAGATGAAGCCTTGGGTTGTGAGAGAGCGATACGACCGTCCGATTGCCAGAAGAATTGTTGAAGAGGCAGGCGTTGAACGTGATGAGTTTGGTCGCGCCAAGATGGGTGCCGGCATTACGATGCATTACGAGACAAAGAAGACCATCGGCAGGAAAATGTCGAAGAAGTCGTATGCAGATTTTATCCGCTTCTGTAACGGCTTGAAGCGCAACAGATGGAAGGAAATCTGCAATGACATCAAATACTATTCAAGCGAATATCCAGATTATGTGAACTTTGTATTTGGCAAGCTTCATTTGAAATTGAGAATTCATAAAAAGACTGGTTGGAAGAGTAGCCCTACCACCCAGTTGCTGATACTTTGGGCTACGGAAACGATGATAAAGAAATATCAAATCTATACACAACAATGAACATTCTTTTTACCTGTGCAGGACGTAGAACGTACCTGCTGAAGTATTTCAAAGAGAATATGGCCGAGGGCGACAAGGTGGTGGCCACTGATATGCAGCTTTCTGCTCCTGCCCTCCAGGTGGCAGACGTGAAGTTGCAGGTGCCTGCGGTATATGACCCTGAGTATGTGAACATCACGCTGAATATTTGCAAGGAGCAGAAGATTGATGCCTTGCTGAGCTTGAACGATTTGGAACTGCCTATCCTTGCGGAGAATAAGGCAAGGTTCGAGGCGATTGGGGTGAAGGTGATTGTGAGTGATCCGAAGGTGATTGACATTGCCTTCGACAAGTATAAGACGGCTCAGTGGGTAGAGTCCATCGGGCTGACGGCTCCGAAGACTTACGTGCGACTGGAGGATTGCAAGCGTGCGCTGGCAGCTGGTGAGATTCAGTTTCCGCTCTTTATGAAGCCTCGCTGGGGCAGCGGTTCCATCGGCCTTGAGAGCATTGCGGATATGGAGGAGCTGGACATCTACTACAACCTGCTGATGAAGAAGATAAAGAAGACGATTCTGGCTACGGCTTCGGTGGGCGATGAGTATATTATGATTCAGGAGAAGCTGACGGGCGATGAGTTCGGGCTGGATGTGATGAACGACCTTGATGGCAGGAACGTGGGCGTTTCGGTCAAGAAGAAGCTGGCGATGCGTGCCGGTGAGACGGACAAGGCCATCACGATGGATCTGCCCGAGGTGCGCGAGATGGGCCGCAAGATAGGCTCAGAACTTGGTCACATCGGCAACCTTGACGTTGATATAATGCAGAGGGCTGATGGAGCATATTGCGTGCTGGAACTCAACCCCCGTTTCGGTGGTGGCTTCCCATTCTCGTATGAGGCAGGAGTGAATCTTCCTAAGGCTATTTTGGGCTGGCTCCGTGGAGAGGCTGTTGACCCGTCTATGCTTGTCCCTCAGTATGGAAGGATGTTCTCGAAGAACGATTATCTGATGGAGATAAAGTAGGCTGCGCCAACGAAAACGAAAACGGGAACGGGCGAGGTTAATAATCGTTAATGTGTAAAGTTTTTTCTTGGGATTGGTTTCCGGGTCGGAGGAATGTGGTAACTTTGCAGCGGAAATATTTGATAAACCATGAAGGATATGGAGAACGTTTCGATTGATGTGCAGAAACTTGCCAAAGTGGGTGAGAATACCGTTATGGAGTACAAATCATGCTTGAATGAGATAAGTCATTCTGTGTATGAGTCTGTGTGCGCTATGCTGAATCATAATGGTGGCGAAATCCTCATAGGTGTGTTGAACGATGGCACCATTGAGGGCGTGAATCCTGATAAAGCCATTGACTTGCGAAATAATCTTATCACGACAACCAACAATAGAAGTTCCTTCCTGCCGTTGCCATACATCGAACCTCAAATATTACGTGTTGATGGCAAGGTGGTAATCTATCTCAATGTCCCTTGCGGGCAGTACGTTTATAGGTATAACGGCAGATATTGGGACCGCAATGGCGAGTCGGATGTGGATGTCACAGATTCTCCGGAACTTCTTCAGGCTATGTTTGAAAGGAAGAACCCGAACATTTTTGAAGAGAGGTTTGTAGATGACCTTTCGGTTGAAGACTTGGACAAACAAACGTTTGCCGATGCCCGCAGGATTGTTCAAACCATCCAGTCTGATCACAGTTGGCTGAAGATGACCGATGAAGAACTGCTCAGGAGTTGTGGACTGATGGTGGGAGATAGGTTGAGGTATGCGGCACTGCTGCTCTTCGGCAAGGATGAGGCGATAGCACGTTTTTTGCCGAGATTCAGATATGAACTGATTTTCCGGATGTGCACCTACAGGCAGTATGTCAATATGGATGAGCATAGCAACAGATATGATGACAGAGTCACCCTTTCCTGCAACCTGCTCAAGGTGTATTCGGAGTTGGGGCGTTTTGTCGAGAGACATCTGCCCGACAAGTTTTATCTTCCTTCCGGGAAGAACCAGAGACTCAACCTGAAACAGGAACTGATGCGAGAAATTGTCGGTAATATCTGTGTGCATCCTGATTTCAGTTCCGGATATGCTTGCTTCTTCGAGGTGTATAAGGACAGGGTCATTACCCGCAACTCTTCGCGATTGATTCCTATGGTGTCGGAGGGAGACGTTGATATATGGGAACTTGGGAATTACACCAAGAATCCTCTGCTTGTCAAGGTGTTCCGTGTACTTCACTATGTTGAGGACCTTGGCTCGGGTACCAGGAATATACTTCAGTATGCACCTTTGTACTATGAGGATTATAAGGTTGAAGTGCTGAATGGACAGAACTTTGTTTTTTCGATAACATACGCTGATGATCCTGAAAATGTCGGTAAAGTTGAAGAAATGTCGGTAAAAAATGTCGGTAAAACGGAGGGGATGTCGGTAAAAAATGTCGGTAAAGGTGTTTCTGCAAAGGAGAAGCGTAACAGGCGGCATCAGGCAATTATTTCATTGATCAGGGAGAATGCCGACATCTCGCAGGTGAAGATGGCCTCACGGTTGGAAGTATCAACCAAGACTATAGAACGCGACCTGGAAGAATTGGAGAAAGCTGGTGTTGTGCGTTACGATGGCGAAAAGAATGCAGGACGGTGGGTGCTGATGAAAGAAGGGAAGTAGGTGGATTAGGGCATTGGGAAATAGGGAGGTTATGACCCACGAAGAAGGTTGGAATCAGAACTTTGAACTGCTCAAAGCTTACATTGAGGAGCATCATCACCTTCCGGATAAGAAGAAGGTGGAGAACAGAGGCTTGCTTTCGTGGGCGAAATATCAGAGAAAACGAATCAAGGCTGGTACTCTGGATGAAGAAAAGACGAGATTGTTTCTGAAAATGATGTGCAGCCGGTCGAAGGAGCATACTGGAGGGAAGCGGAAAAGTAACGTTAATAAGTTAACATTTTAAAATGACTCAGTTTAGTAATTGGATAAAAATCTTTTCAATGAATAAGGCTGGCACTTGTTTTATCAATGTAAAAGAGCAATAATTATGAAGTACATCATCGCTGATTCCGTTGGGACTATTCCTCAACTGAATAAAAAACAAAGGCTTGGAAAATTCTCAAAAACACTATCTTTCAAACTCATTATTGTGGGTTTGTTGATAGGCGGTTGGGCGTTTGTCTATAAATTCTGGCTGTTGGATATTGTGGCACCATTTGCATTCTTTGTTCCTTTAGGAGATTTGTGCTATGGAGTTGCTCTTTCTATTATTGCCTCAATAATTTTTTATTTCGTTACCGTTTTTATACCTAAATATCAATCAAGGAAGAAAATCAACAGTGTAATAGAACGCAATCTGTATCAGTTGTATAAGCTTTCTGATTTAATTATGCATGATATTTCAGGCATTTTGGAATTTGATGAAACGAAAAAGGGTGATTGGATGGCAAGTTGCGAAGGCGATTTAAAGAATGAGGGTCCTAAGTGGTCAATCTTCAATCATTTTGGAGAAACAATCACATGGGCCAATTATTTTGATGCCATCATTTTTAATGAAGACCATTATATAGCCAGATTACGTGATTACAGGCAATTCCTACCAGAAGAAGTGCTACTCCTAATAGATGATATTGAAAATACCGATAAGTTCAGAAGTGCATTCCATCTCTATGTTAGTATGTATGGGGAAATAATTCATACTGCTAAAGGTGAGAATTTGGATTTATATAGAAACATTAGTGGTTTCAAAAATGTGTTATGGGATCACGTGAAAAATTTGCATCAAATTTTAACGGCTTATCAATTGTCGAGAGTAGATTAACATTAGCAACTATTACAATATGATACTGAAACGATTGTTTGATATTTTGGCAAGCTTTTTCGGTCTGCTGATTCTGTGGCCTGTGCTGGTGATTGTGGCAATTCTGGTGAAGGTGAAGATGCCAGGGGGACCTGCATTCTTCTGCCAGAAGCGTGTGGGCAAGGACGGGAAACTGTTCACCTGCCATAAGTTCAGGACGATGGTGGTGGCACCAGCAAGGAACGATAACGATGACGATAACGATAACAAGAATGGCTGGAGTTCGGTGAGCGTATCGGGCGACAGCCGCATCACCCCTTTGGGAGCTAAGTTGCGCCATTACAAACTGGATGAGCTGCCCGAGCTGTGGGATGTGCTCATCGGCAATATGAGCTTCGTAGGGCCTCGTCCCGATGTCCCCGGGTATGCCGACAAACTGGAGGGTGACGACCGTGACGTGCTGAAGCTCCGTCCCGGAATCACAGGACCGGCAACTTTGAAATACAGGTTGGAGGACGAAATGATAGCTGAATACGTTTCTCAAAAGCAGGCTGCCGGAGACCCCCGTCCCGCACAGGACATCGCTGTGGAGTATAACGACACTGTCATCTATCCCGACAAAGTGCGCCTGAACTGCTACTACTAAAGACACTACTCCTTCATAAAAGACATCGAAATGATCTTCGCCACTGTATTGGGAAAGAAGATTAAGTATGCAGGTGAGGAAATTTAAAAAAGTATTTTTAATGAACTACTTATGCATCATCAAACGCATAACCCTCATATTTGTTCTGGCCTTACTGGCCACTGCTGACACTGCTGACGCATGCGCATTTCGACCATATATACGGACTGCCTTCGCTTCTGGAGCGATTCCCCGATGTGGCGATATATACCAACGAATGGGGCAAACGGGCATTGGCGGACGCGAGGCTGAATATGTCGCTCTATCACGATTCGCCAGTGAGGGTTGACTGCCCCAATGTGCGCGTGTTGAAAGAGGGTGGTGACGAACCTGCCGCATTGCGACAAGACGCTGGCTCAATCTTCCGTAGAAAGGATTTTGAAGTTAGCTGAAGGGAAGTGCATATTTCCGGGGCATGAGGGACTTCGCCCACGATAACGATGACGGCTTAGAGCTTAGAACTGAGAGATGATGGTTAAGAATCGTTAATGTGTAAAGATTTTTCTTGGAAGTGCCTTCCGGGGCGGAGGAATGTGGTAACTTTGCAGGTTGAATAAATGTGACAGAAATATCGAATAAGAAGTATGAATGAGGTTCAGAAATCTATAGTCAAGTTGTTTGAAGATAAGCAGATACGGGTAATCTGGCAGGAGGAGTCGGAGGAATTCTTTTTCTGCGTCAATGACGTTATCGTTGCATTGACCGATTCGGAGAATCCGACAAACTATCTCAAGCAGCTGCGGCACAGGGATTCGGAACTGTCGGAAGGATGGTTACAAATTGTAACCCCCCTTTTGGTGGATACGGCTGGCGGACCTCAGAAAATGAACTTTGCCACATTGGCGGGAGTGTTCCGTATCATACAATCTGTTCCGAGCAAGAAGGCTGAGCCGGTGAAGAGATGGCTTGCCGCTGTCGGAGCCGAACGCATCAACCAGATGCAGGATCCAGAGAAGAGCATCGATCAGGCGGTGGCTGATTATCGGAGACTTGGCTATTCCGAACAATGGATCAACCAGAGGATTAAGACGATTGAAATCCGCAAGAAGTTGACAGATGAGTGGAGAAGAGGTGGAATATTGTCGGATGCCGATTATGCGATGCTGACCGATATCATCAGTAAGACTTGGAGCGGGCTGACCACAAGGGAGTACAAGAGATTTAAGGGACTCCGCAAGCAAAGTCTGCGCGATAATATGACCGATGTGGAACTGATGCTGAACGGATTGGCTGAAGCATCCTCTACTGCAATCAGCAAGGAGACAAATCCCGAAGGTTTTGTCGAAAACGCAGCGGTGGCGGTCAAGGGGGCGACGATTGCCAAGAATGCAAGGCATGAGCTTGAGGCGGAACTCGGTCATTCCGTGATATCGAGCGAGAGTGCCATAGGTCACATAAACCTCGAGGACGAATTGCCTTTATCCCAAGGCAACTCACTGTCGGACGATTCAAAAGGAACTTTTTGAAATAAGCAATGATGGACAACTTGTGGTCGCATCACAAATGTTAATTTGTTAAATCGGATGCTTCACATTGACTATATCACCAACTCAATTTTCAACTCCCGAACCTACATCCTCTCGGACGGTTCCGATAAGGTGTGATTAGTGGATTGGCTTGCCTTCACTCATAGAGAGGTTCCCCGATGTGGCGATATTCACCAACGAATGGGGCAAACGGGCATTGGCGGACGCGAAGCTGAATATGTCGCTCTATCACGATTCGCCAGTGAGGGTTGATTGCTCCAAAAGCAGTGATGCCTGGGCATGAGGGGGCTTCGCCAACGATAACGATACGCCTTTGGCTACGATAACCCTTCTACAAGCTCAGGGCAAGCTCAATTGTCAAGGTTAAGGTTAGGGTTTGTTAACAATCGTTAATGTGTAAAAGAAAATTCCCGAAAATATCTTCTGTGTCGGGAAAAAGTTGTAACTTTGCAGCGTGAAATAATAAATTTTGATTATCAATTCTGATAATATAGTAATTATGATTACTTTTGTGAGAAATTCTATAACGGACTCGTACAAATGAATGTGACAACAGATAATGAGGTTTTATTGGAATTGTACACAACGGGAAAGTCGAACGATAAGAGGTACAAAAAATTATCAAAATCGACAATCTCCGGTTTCGTTAAGGCTGTGAACTTAATAAAGAACGCTAAACGCATTGAGGACTTGTTTCGATACAAGGGACTGAATTATGAAAGGCTGAAGGGTGACTTAAAGGACTTTGAGAGTGTGAGATGTGATAACAAATACCGATTGATGTTCAAGAGTAGCGCCTTGGGCAATTCGATTATAATAACTGAAGTTGAACTTTTTGAAATAACTGACCACTATGGCTCACTTTGATTTTTCTGAGGCTACTCCTTTTAGGGCAATACACGTTGGGGAGTACATTAAGGACGAACTGGATGCTCGTGCCATGCAGCAAAAAGAATTAGCTAAGATGACTGGCATTCAGGCATCTGTGTTGAATGATATCATTAAGGGTAAGAGGGATTTGACTGCAGAGCATTCTGTGCTGATTGGTAAGTCTCTCGGAATCAATGATGCTTTCTTCTATGATTTGCAGAAGCAGTATGATATGGATAAGGCCCGCCTGTCGGAACGTGTCGCTCAACAGGCAGCTGCCATCACTATTTGGAACGTGCTGAAGCAATACATTTCTGAGAGGTTCTTCAAGAAGATGGGGGTGCTGACTTCGGATATCAAGAAGGATGTGGAGACAATATTTGAGATTTTCGGTGTGAATAACCTTGATGAGTTTCTGGTACTCCAGGAACGGGAGTCGAGAATTGCGTATTACAAGAAGTCTGAAAAACTGGTTACAAATGAAACGGATTTGTTTTCTTGGAAATATTATAGTATGTATTTGGCCAGGAAGAAGCAAATGTCCGATGTCTTTGATAAGAAGAACATTGACTCGCTTTGTGAAGAGCTGAATGCGATTTTCGCAGAAAACACTGATGTCGTGAGAAGAACGGAGTTGGCGTGTGAGAGGGTCGGCATCAAGTTCCTGACGGTGAAAAAGGAAGGTCAGGTGCCTGTTGACGGGATGAGTTTTTGGCATGGTGCGAACCCTACTGTGGTGCTGACTATGCGTAGGGGTACCATCGACAACTTTGCCTTTGCGATGATGCATGAGTTGGGACATATCGTGTTGCACTTGAATGATGGTGGCAAGGTGTTTGTGAATATCTCAGACGAGGTGATGGAGAATATCTATGAGAAGGAGGCTGACGGTTTTGCAAGGGATAAACTGATTCCTGCCGATAAATGGAAGAGTTTCCGCCAGCGGACAAAGAACGTGTCTCCATATAGGATTCAGCCTCACATACGGCAGTTCTCCGAGGAGAATGGCATCAATGCCCAAGTGGTACTGGGAAGATATATGTTTGATACACATTGCTATAATGTAAAATCTACATTCGGAAGGAATATAAATTAAGCGTTGACTCGCTTGTCCTGCAAGTCTGTTTCGTTTTTTCATTCATGTCCAAGATAGATGCGTTTGAAGCATACCCCACGCGGAAAGCGCTTGAGGTGTGCTTGAGTTTTTGTAACATTGTTGATTATGACTTCCTCTTCCGAAACTCTTCTGATGCTTCTGCGTGCCGCCTTGGGTTCTCCGACAGGTGAGGCGGTGGATCTGTCTGCCTTGAGTAAGGCGGACTGGTAGGCGTTGGTGGATACGTCGTTTGAGCAAGGCGTTGCTGCTATTGCAGTGGATGGCTTGGGCTGCGCCAACGAAAACGAAAACTGGAGCATCGGTTAAGAATCGTTAAAGTGTAAAGATTTTTTCTTGGAATTGGCTTCCGTGTCGGGGAAAAGTAGTAACTTTGCACTGAAAAAATAGTGGTGAATCACTACTGAATTTGCAGTAAGTAAAGGCGCTTTTTGAGATATGATGATAGAACGGAATAAATATCTGAGCCAATTGATGGCCAAACGCTGGAACGGTAAAGTGAAAATCATTACCGGTATCAGGCGATGCGGTAAGTCGTTTCTGCTTTCCAATATCTATAAGCAGGCATTGATGGAAGAGGGTGTGAGTGAGGATTGTTTCGTGGAAATTGCCCTTGATAAGAAGAAGTGGTTGAAGTACAGAAATCCCAATGAACTGTATGACTACGTGTTGGCGCATACGAGTGACCCGAGGAAACGGTACTATGTCTTTATTGACGAAATCCAACTGTCGTACAAAGTAAAGAATACTGACATGGATGACAATCTGGTGCTGGAGGAGGACAGAGACTTGCTTTATACAACGTTCTATGACGTGCTGAATGACTTGATGGAGCGTGAGAATCTGGATGTGTATGTGACAGGAAGCAACAGCAAGATGCTGTCGAGGGATATTGTCACCAACTTCCGCGACCGTGGCAGCGAGATAAAGGTTTGTCCGCTGTCACTTTCTGAGTTCTATGGCTTTGCCGGTCTTGAGAAGGTGGACGCTTTGGAGCAGTATCTGCAATATGGCGGTATGCCATTGGCTGTATTGGAGAAGGATGAGAAACTGAAACGAAAGTATTTGATTGATTTGCACAAGAATGTATATCAGAAAGATATAGTGGAGCGTTATAAACTGAAGGACGATGTGGTGTTGAGTGCATTGGTTGATGCTATGGCCTCGGCCGTAGGTTCGCTCACGAATCCGCACAGGTTGGCATCAACTGCCGGCTCGCTGCTTGGGGCTTCAACTTCAGATAATACGATAAAGAACTATCTTGACTATCTTGAGGATGCATTTCTGTTTCAGAGTGCAAAAAGGTGGAATGTGAAAGGAAGAAAGTATTTTGATAAGATACAGAAGTATTATGCCGTGGATCTGGGATTGAGGAATGCAAAGCTTAACTGGCGTCAGACGGAACGTTCGCATCTGCTGGAAAACTTGATTTACAACGAGCTTGTCGGATGCGGGTATCAAGTGGATGTCGGCATCGTGGAGGTGGACAAGATTATTAATGGAAAACGCGACCGTGGTCAGTATGAGATTGATTTTGTGGTAAATACTGGTGTCGGAAAGGTGTACATACAATCGGCTCTGAATATAGATACTCCGGAAAAGAAGGCGCAGGAGACTTTCTCGCTCAGGAATACAGGCGACTTCTATCGCAAGATTGTGGTGCTGGACGGCAGTTCTCTGCCTTGTGCTGATGAGGATGGCGTGATTTATACCGGCATCATCCCGTTCCTGCTCGGTGGAGTGATGGAAGAGCTGGTGGAGGAGATTTGACCTGCGGTACGATAACGATACGCTTCGCTACGATACGCTTCGCTACGATAACGATAACGGCTTATGGCTTAGAGCTTAGAGGGGTTGTTAACAATCGTTAAAGTGTAAAGAAAATTCTGGAAATCAACTTCTATGTCCGAAAAAAGCAGTCTTTGCAGCGGAAATTATTGTATATTTATATTGAAATGTCCGCTATATGATTATAAATCGTGATAGATATCTGCAAAGGCTTATCGCCAAGAAGTGGAATGGCAAGATTAAGGTCATAACCGGCCTTCGTCGTTGTGGCAAGTCATATCTGCTGAATAATCTGTTTGTAGAGCACCTTCTGAGCGAGGGCGTCAAGCAGGCTGACATCATAATGCTGGCTCTGGACGAGGCGGCAAATGCCAAGTATCGCAACCCCTTGGAACTTGGCCAGCATATCCGTCAACTGACTTCAAACAAGCGACACAAATACTATGTGCTGCTTGATGAGATTCAGAAGGTGGAGAACATAAAGAATCCTTACCTGCCCGCTGATTCTGACGAGATGATTGGGTTCGTGGATGTGCTGCTGATATAATGAAGCTGCCGAATGTGGATGTGTATGTCACGGGATCGAATTCGAAGATGCTGTCGAAGGATGTCGTGACGGAGTTTCGTGACAGGGGTGATGAGATACACGTCTGCCCGCTTACGTTCGATGAGTTTTATGCTGCATACCAAGGAGAGAAGCGTCACGCTTGGAGGAATTTGTTAGCGATGACTGTTCGCTGACGCTACGATGCGTTTCACTACGATGGCTTATGGAAGATTGCGAAAAGAAGACAAGAAACTTTAGGAAGTACCCGGTTTATCAGACCGCTGTCGAGTACGCCACTTATATATACCAAGTTACAAGTAAGATGCCTTGGTTTGAGAAGAAAGGGCTTTGTGACCAGTTGCAACGTGCGGTTGTTTCTATCAGTAGCAACATTGCTGAAGGTGCAGCCCGACCCCCAGATGCAGACTTTGCTCATTTTCTTGACATATCGCTTGGTTCCGCTTACGAAGTCGAGACGCAATTGACTATAGCAAGGAATGTAGGCTATTTGGACGAGGACACATTCTTAGAGATGGATAAAAGGCTTCAGTCAATAGAAAAGCAACTGACTGCATTTATTAGTTCTATCCGAAAGTCATCGTAGCCGAAGGCGTATCGTCATCGTCATCGTGCGAAGCTCTGTGGTGCCTTACCATTGGAAGACGGAGGATGGCAAGACCGTCCATTCGCAGCTTGAGATAGATTTCGTAGTGAACAAGGGCTTTCAGCGGTACTATATCCAGTCGGCACTCAACGTTGACTCCAAGGAGAAGCGGGAGCAGGAGACTGCCTCTCTGAACAGGGTCAGTGACTCGTTCCGGAAGATTGTGGTGGTGAAGGATGATATCATTCCCTGGACGGATGAGTCGGGTATCACTTATGTGGGCATCAAGGAGTTTCTGCTCAAGTACGTTGAGAAGTTGTAGAGCTTATAGATTAGAGTTTAAGGTTGGTTACGAATCGTTAAACCGCACAGAAATTTTCCTGAAACATCTTCCATGTCAGAGAAAAGTCGTAGTTTTGCAGCTGTAAAATCTACGGCTGTAAAAAATCGTGTATATGAAGAGGTTTTATGATAGAGAACACGAAATGTCCCGGTTGAAGGAGGTCCAGCGTCAGGCATTTCACCGTGTTCATGGATGAGTTTCAGGAGTGGGACAATGTGAATGCCAGGGTGTTCAGCGATATACAGAAGCCTATAGGTTAGAGGTCTCCTCCAAGAACGAAATAAAATTTTATGATAGGTAAGACTCGAAATTTTAGGAGTTATAAGGTTTGGACGGATGCGGTGGCGTATGCGTCCGATGTGTTTTTTGAATAGATTTTGAATCAGTAATAGACATTTGATAGAATAAAACAAAAATATATAAACAATGGATAAACCAGCTAATAGAATTTACCTCTGCTTGGCTCACATGAGCGAGGATGGTATCGAACAGAAGTATATCAAGAAGGCTTTTGACGACAATTATGTGGTGCCGCTCGGACCTAACGTGAATCAGTTCGAGGCGGAGCTTGAGGCGTTTGTGGGTGAGAACAAGCGCGTTGTGGCTCTTTCCTGCGGGACGGCGGCGGTGCATCTGGCTCTCATCAACTGCGGCGTGAAGGCGGGCGACGAGGTTCTGGTGCAGAGCTTCACATTCTGCGCAAGCTCCCATCCGATTACCTACCTTGGCGCGAAGCCGGTGTTCGTGGGCAGCGAGGCAGACACATGGAATATGGACCCTGTCTTACTGGAAGCCGCCATCATAGACCGCAAGGCGAAGACGGGCAAGTACCCGAAGGCGATTATTCCGGTGGCGTTGTACGGTATGCCTTACGACTGCTCGCGCATTATGGCGATTGCCGACAAATACTGCATCCCGGTGATTGAAGATGCCGCCGAGGGTTTCGGTTCGAAGTACAAAGGTCAGGTGTTGGGCACTTTCGGTAAGTACGGCGTGCTGTCGTTCAACGGCAACAAGATGATCACCACTTCCGGCGGCGGCGCGTTGATTGCCGGCAGTGACGAGGAGTGGCGCGAGGTGATGATGTACGCCACACAGTATCGCGAAAGCTATCCTTATTATCAGCACGAGAAGATTGGATTTAACTACCGCATGAGTAATATCTGCGCCGGTATCGGTATCGGTCAGATGACCGTGGCTTCAAGCCATATCGCACACCATCGTCATATCGCTTCTCTGTATGAAAAAGCGTTTGCCTCAATTCCCGGTGTCACCTTCCACAAGGGCCCTGACTGGGCTGCCGAGGGGAGCAACTACTGGCTGAATACCATCACTGTCGATCCGTCTGTGCGCGTTGTCGGGCAGGAGAATGCGTATGCATCTGTCGTGACCGGCGCTGTCGGCGGGGCGGCTGGCGTTATCCACGCTGCATCATCTGCTCATACTGATTGCGAGCCGAACGCCAACGTGGAGGCCCTGCGCGTGTATCTCGACAATGCAGGTATCGAGGCGCGCCCGCTCTGGAAGCCGATGCACAAACAGCCGGTCTATGCTGGATGTGACGTCTATACCAACGATGTCGAGGTGGAACTCTTCAAGGTTGGGATGTGCCTGCCTTCAGGCCCGTGCGTGAGCGACGAGGATGTGGCGTATATCGTGGAAAAGATAAAAGAGGCGATATTATAACCCAAACCATAACCCAAAGTTTTTTTTGGATTGTCGGGAAGGAACCCGTGAGAGGCGGTACTCTTTCCCGACAATTTTTTTATGAAATGAAATTCTGATATATGACAAGCGAAGAGAAATGGTATGCATTCATCGATGAGCTAAAATCTTATGTCGCCGAGCACCATCACTTTCCGAACAAGCATACGAACCTGTTGTCGAAGGTGAAGTACACGCGCAAGAAGATGAACAACGGCACCTTGGAGGCGTGGAAGAAGGCGATGTTCTTGGAGGTGGCTGGGATGCGCGACATGGAGGAACATTGCGGCGGGAGGAAAAAAGAAAATGTGCTGTTTTATGAATAGTGTTTTCCGTTTTGAAAAATCTATCTTTGCGGAAATTTTTAACACGACACTATGCGAATAGACAACGCGGTTTTTACCTGAAGACAATCAGGAAAACCGTCTCTTTTTCGTTCGACCGCAAAAGCTGTATGGCCCCGTCGTGGTTCTGCATGATCTTTTTCGAGATGCTCAGCCCGATGCCGTTGCCCGACGGCTTCGTGGTGTAGAAAGGCACGAAGATCTGTTCCGACATCGACTTTGAAATCGGTGTGCCGTTGTTGGCGAACTCAATCCTGACGACTTCGTCTTTGTCGATGAAAGCTCTGATTTCCAATTTGTTAGCACCAGCCTGAACAGCGTTTTTGATGACGTTGATTATCACCTGCGAAATCTGGCCTTCGTCAACGTAAAGCATGATGTCGTCGCGGTTGGCTGTCACCTCAACGCTGATGTCGTTAGCCGAAAATTCCTCTTTTTCAAGTGTCAGGATATTGTTAATCAGCTGGTTGAAAGGAATGGCTTTCCTCATCGGCTTGTTGATTCGTGTGATGCTGCGGTATGATTCAACGAAGTCGATGAGTCTGCGGCTGGTTTTGTTGATTACGTCGAGGCCTTCCTTCAGTTCGGCGTTATCGTTGCCGTAAAACTTTGACAATGTCTCACTTAACGAGGCGACAGGGGAGATGGAGTTCATTATTTCGTGTGTCAGGACGCGGATCAGCCGTGTCCACGCCTCGACTTCGTTTGCCTCGATGTCGTCGCTTATGTTGTTGACTGCCAATATCTTGACATCCTTGTCTTTGATCGTCACCCTTGAACAGGCAATCGAGAGCGTGACATTGCCGCGCTCGTTGCTGAAACTGACTTTCCGGTCGTTGCCTTCGTCGGCGTTGCGAAACGTCTCGTAAAGGTTCGTGTCAATGTTTTTGATTTGAACTAAATTGTTTAAGACCGGCAACCCGATGAGACTCAATGCCTTGGCGTTTCTGTATATGACATTGTTCCTTTCGTCAACGGCGATGATTCCGGTGTCGGCGCGTTCGAGCATCGTCTCGTAATAACGCTCGCGTTCCTCAAGTTCGAGTTTGTGACGTTCCGTCATGTCCTTGATGCGGTTCAGCATGTAGTTGAAGATCTTGTCGGTGTCTTTGCTTTTGGAGAATCTGTCATCGAAATGGAAGGCGAAATCGTCTGACTCCAAGGCGTTCAGTGTGAAAATCAGTTTCTTTGTGTTCTCTTGATATTGCAGAATCAGCGCGGCAAAAATCCCTGTTGTCGCAAGTGTCGCCAAAGATGCTGCGATGTATAACTCATTGAGAAACAGAAGGAAAGTCCCCGAGGTGAAAACGATGAGCGCGATGAGTGATATGATGACTTTCTTAAGCATCAGAGACCGTATTTGTTAAGTTTGTTGTAAAGGGTCTGCCGACTGATATTCAAGTGTTTGGCGACGAGGGTGAGGTTTCCGTCGTATTTTCTCATCACGTTGAGGATGGCGTTTTTCTCTATCTCGTCGAGTGTCGCGTCCTCTTCAGCTTTTGCCGGTTCTTCGGGCTTCCATAATTCGAGGTAATTCAGTTGGAAGTCAGATTTCTGCAATGTAGTGCTGTCGCATAGCACCACCGCTTTCTCGATGCAGTTCTGCAACTCGCGTATGTTGCCTCCCCATTTGCAGTTGACGAGTGTCTCCTTCGCCTCGTCGCTGATTCCGTTTAAAGTTTTATTGTATTGATTTGCAAAACGTTGGATGAATATTTCCGCCAACGGGATGATGTCTTCGCGTCGTTGTCGCAATGAGGGCAGCTGTATCTTTATCGTGTTGATTCTGTAGTATAAATCCTCGCGGAAGGAGCCGTCTTTCACCATTTTCTCGATGTCCATGTTTGTGGCGCAGACGAGGCGTATGTCAACGGGGATCACTTTGTTGTCGCCGATGCGCGTGATGGTGCGGCTTTGCAGCACTCGGAGCAGCTTCGCCTGCAGATGCAGCGGGATGTTCCCGATCTCGTCGAGGAAAAGCGTGCCTTTCCCGGCGGCCTCGAACTTTCCGGCGCGGTCGCTCTTGGCGTCGGTGAAGGCTCCTTTGACGTGCCCGAACAGCTCGCTCTCGAACAGCGTCTCCGGCATCGAACCCATGTCAACGGCGACGAAAGGCATTGACTTTCTTAATGAAAGGTCGTGTATCTCTCTGGCGAGCAGGTCTTTGCCGGTCCCGTTCTCACCTGTGATGAGGACGCTTGCGTCGCTCGGCGCGGCTTTCTCCACGAGGCGGCGCAGTGACTGCATCGCGGCGGAACAGCCCCAAAACATCGCGGTCCCTGATTCGTTTTCATTCTGACATTGAGATGCGCTGCGGGACGTCTCCGTGTTTTTGTCACGTTTTTTTATTGTCAGGTTCGCCGCATCGACAAGCGTCTTGATGAGTCTCCCGTTGTCCCAGGGCTTCACGATGAAGTCGTATGCGCCGCGTTTTATTCCGGTGACGGCAAGTTCGATGTCGGCGTAGGCGGTGAAAAGGACGACTTCAACATTGAATTGTTTTTTTATCTCCGAGAGCCAGAAAAGCCCTTCGTTGCCGGTGTTCGTGTCTTCGGTGAAATTCATGTCAAGCAGCACTACATCATATTGGTTTTCAGACAGTTCGCTGATGAGTGTCTTCGGCGATGAAAGCGTTGTTATTATCTTGAAGTCGTGGTTCAGAGTGAGTTTTAGTGCGGAGAGGATGCCGCGGTTGTCGTCAACGATGAGGATGCTGTGGTCCATGGGCGGGAAATTTTTGCAAAAGTACTCTTTTTTTGAACATTATTAAGTGAACACATGTAAATTTTAATAAATTTGCACCAAAAAACAGGACGGAATTGATATAATTTGACTTTCTATGGTAGATGCTTTTTCTTCTGTTGGAGAATTGTTGTTTTGTGTTGTATTTTATTGTTGTGTTACGCATAACGTTTGAGCCATTCGTCAAAGAAAAGGTCATAGACACAATACTCCCCGAACTCTTCGGTGATAAAATCCTTTTCTAAAAGTCCCTTCAGTGCCCCTTGAACAGCACTGGCAGACAGGTGGTAACGGCTTGTGAATGCACGCGAGGTGACGTTTTTAACCGCACCTTCACTGCAAATGGCAAGCAACACCTCTTTCTGCCGTGAAGGAAGATAAAAAAGCGTGCTGCGATAATTGTAGTTCAATTGGGAGAGAATCACATCTATGGCTGCATCTACATCTTTCGGAAGACATGTTTCGCCTTCTATAGTGGTGGTAAATAAAGTGTTCAGCACAAACTGCATATACCATGTCGTTCCGTTATATCGTTCATAAATATTGGCGATGGTTTGTTCGGATATGTGCTTCCCTGCATTTTCGAAATGACGCTGCGCGAAGGCAGTGTATTTCTCCAACGGAATGGCTCCCAAATCCATCATTGCACTGCTTTGATAGAATGGACGGTTGCTATTGGTGAACATTTCTCCTATCAGATGCCTTTTACTTCCCGAGAAAATAAACTGCACATTGGCGCAATGCTGAATATACGTGCGAAGTTCAGCCTCTATGTTTCGTTCCGGATAGTTACAGATTGTTTGGAACTCATCAATGGCTACCACACAAGGTTTGTCGGCTGATGCGAGATAATGAAATATCTCTTCCATCGTGACAGGTGCCGTCGCAGACAAATCCATTGACACGCCGAGAGATGGAGTCCCCATCGCATCATATGTGATATTCGGGCGCAAAGACTTGACAGCCGACAAAAATTTCTCCCAAGCCGATTTTCCCGATGGCTTGAGCGACTGAAGGATGCTCTTGCCTAAAGCGGCGACAAACTCGGCGTAATTTTTGGTGGCATAGATATCCACAAAGAAAGTGTGGTAGGTGTCTTTGATAATTGGTTGCGCGAAAGTGTGCTCAATCAATCCGGTTTTGCCGATACGACGATGCGCCATCAGTACAACATTGTTCCCGCCTTGAATGTATTGAATCAGCATTTGTGTCTCGCTCTCTCGGTCACAAAAATACTCCTTGGAAACATACCCTCTTGTGATAAACGGATTTAACATTGTAATTTTATAATAAAGTTATAATAATAAAGTTATAATTTTTTCCGGCTGCAAAGATAACAATATCTTTTAATAATTTTTATTCCTCTCATCAAATAATTTTTCAACAAAAACAGCGGAAACAACAGATTTCTCTGCTGTTTCCGCATGAGATTATCGTATTTGTGTAATCCTACTTGAACGCGTTCTCGCTCAAGCCGTTGCCGCTGAGTTTCAGGTCTTCCATGTAACCCGGCACCGGCTTTCCGAGATATTTGTCAACATAAATCTTCGCGAGATACTGGCTGAGCATGAAGCCGTGGCCGCGCAGTCCGACGAGCAGACCGACCTCGGGGTCAACGATGTAACGCGGCTCGGTGTAGTAGCCAGCCCAGCAGGCGTGGAAGCCGACGCTCGCGAGGTTCGGGATCCAGTCGGCGAACATCTCGCTCACTACCTGCAGGAACTCCTTGCTGTTGAATTTCAGGTTCTTGTTGGCTTCGTAGGCGTCGCAGTCGGGCGAGGCGCAGCCGATGATCTGTCCGGTGTGCGCGAATTGCTGTCCATACACCGCGCTGAATCCTTTATAATGACGGCGGTCGATGATCATGTCCAATGAGTCGCCCCTGACACCGAGGTTGGCGATGCGTCGCGTGATGAACGCCTGGTGCTTGACGGGGTAGAGGCGCGTGTCGATGCCGAGCATGTCGGTGAACTTCTCCGCTCCCGGCCCCATCGCGTTGACGAAGTGCTCGCAGGTGAACTCGACGTATTGCTTCTCGTGCGTCCTGACCAACGCCACGTATTTGTCGCCGCTCTTGTGGACTTCGAGCAGCTCGCAGTCTTCCATGAGGCGTCCGCCGAGGTCGCGGGCGATGCCGCGCACGTAGTCGATGGTCTTTCCCGGTATCGCCTGCCAGCAGTCGTTGGAGATCAAGGCGTGCGAGTAGGCGTTGTTGTTCATGTTCCAGAGCGGGGAGATCTCCTTCTGGAAGTCTTTCTTCTCAATCATATATGCGTCCGACCATGCGCGTGATGCGTCGAGGGCCTTGTATGTCGCCTCGTCGTGGACGAGGTTGACGTAGCGGGTCATCTTCAGTCCGATGTTGTGTTTTGCCTGGTTCTCCTTGAAGATCTCAAGGTTGTGGTTGGCGATATCAGAGATGTCTGGGTTGGAGAACGCCGGGCGTCCGCCGCCGATGCAGCGCCATGTGGAGCCGCGCTCGAAGTTGACGAGGACAGGGTTCATCCCCGCCTCGGCGAAATATCTGAACAGTGCCGAGCCCGCCATGCCGCCGCCCGCCACGAGGACGCGCACCTCTTCTTTCTTCACGTCGTTGTTTTCGGGGAACACGAACACCTCCTTGGTCTTCCCGTTGTAGATGTCGCCGAGCGTGACTGCCGCCGCCATCGGGGCGCGTGGCGTGCTGTCGCCTGTCACCTCGATGCCGTAACCGCGAAGTATCTGTTTTGCGCGGGCGATGCAACGACGTCCGCGGCACGGCCCCATGCCGAGACGCGTGATGTGCTTCAGCTCGTCAACGGAGATGAACTTGCGGCTGCCGATGACCTCAAGCAGGTCCTCCAACTTCACGTCTTCGCAGTGGCAGACGTATGTCTCCGCCTCCACCTCCGTTGTCGGCTTGAACTCTATCGGCTCCGGATATTTTTCTTTTATGATGAAACCACGTGCGTCGGTAAGTGCTTCGCCTTCAATGTTCTCGGCTTTCACACGGGCTACGTTGGTCTTGTTGTCCTTCTTCAGAATCTTCTCCACGACACCTTCGCCGACTTTCTTTCCGTTGTCATCGACGAGATAAACGCCGACGCCTTCCGGGACATCGTATTCGACAGGGAGGAAGAGTGTGTTTTTCTTGAGGTCGTAGCCGAAGATGGCGAGGCCTGGGCAGTGGTTGACGCATTGCATGCAGCCGATGCACTTGTCGTAGTCGATGACGGGTGTCAGCGAGGTGCTGATCTTCGTTATCGCGCCCTGCGGGCATGAGAACGAGCACGGGTTGCAGGCGAAACCGTAGAGGCAGTCGGCCATGACGAACGGCTTCGCTGTCATGCGTTCCGCCGACGGCTTGCGCGGCTCTTCGATGACCCTCACTGGATGTTGCTGCGACTCGACGTATTGCTTTGAGACATCGAGATATTCGTCGTAGTTGAAACGTACCGACATGTTCATCGCAATCTCGAACGCCGCCTGACGTCCGCGCAGCACCGCGCTTGTGCCTTCGCCGATGCGCACCGCGTCGCCGACGCCGTAGGAGTTCAGGCCGAACACGTTCTTCGCCTTTGTCAGCATCCTGTTGTCGGGGATGAGGCCTGTACATATATTAATAATGTCGATGTCGTCGATGACCTTTTCCGTTCCCGCGATGGGCTTGAAGTTCTTGCATTCGGCGATGACGGCCCCGACGATACCGGTGTGGTCTGCGTTCGGGATGGCTTTCAGCAGCACGTGTGATGTCATGATCGGGATGCCGAGCCTGCGCACGCGGTTGGCCTGCACGGGGAATCCGCCCTCATGGTCCATTCCCTCGATGATTGCCTTGATGTGCGCTCCGGCCTGCATCCCCTGATAGGAGGTGAGGTAGCCGATGTTGCCCGCGCCGACGGTCAGGACTCTCTTGCCGAGGAGCGTGTGCTCCTGGTTCATCATCTTCTGGAAGACGGCGGCGGTATAGACTCCCGGGAGGTCGTCGTTCTCGAACGTCGGCATGAATGGCAGTGCGCCCGTCGCCACCACGATATGTTCCGCGTCAACGTATGCAATCTCTTGAGTTACAATGTTTTTGATACCCACACGCCGTCCTTCGAGGATGTCCCACACTATGTTGTTGAGCAGTATGCCTTCGTGGTTGTCGCCGGCGAGCGTCTTGGCGATGTCGAAGCCGCGCATACCGCCGAATTTCTTCTCTTTCTCGAAGAAGAAGAACTGGTGGGTCTGCATGTTGAACTGTCCGCCGATCTTGGCGTTGTTGTCGATGACGATGTTCGGGATGCCGAGTTTGTTGAGCTGTTCGCGGCAGGCGAGACCGGCGGGGCCTGCGCCGATGATGGCGACGGTGGTCTTGTAGATCTTCACTTCGGTCTGCGGGTTGTCGCTCGTCTCCGGCTGATGGTCCTTCGGGATCTCGCGGACCTCTTTCACGCCGTCAACAAGTGTGACGCAGATGCGGCGTATCTTGCCGTCAACGAGCATCTCGCAGGCGCCGCATTTGCCGATGCCGCACTCAAGCGAACGCACGCGGCCGTCGATGCTGTGGCTGTGTATTGGAAATCCCGCCTGGTGCAAGGCGGCTGCGATGGTGTAGCCCTTACGGCCACTGACTGTCTTCCCGTTGAAAGTGAACTCGACGCTCTCGCTCTCGGCGATGTCGAGGATGGGGTGTGAGGTGATTTTATACATAAAATTTAAAGGTTTAATTGCATGTAATTACTTTCAATTTTCGCGATGAAAATTTTTGCAAATGTAGAAATGAAAAAATAAAAATGCAAGAATTTTTTTTAGAATTTCGAGCAATGCCACAGATGCAGGATGTAAACAAGACTTTGAAATATCGGCGGGCCATGAAAGTCTTTCTCATGCGTCGTCAATGTGCTTCAACACACTCTTTATTGATGAGTTCAGGTCAGCTCAATTCTCTGTTTTTTGTCATAAAATAATTATCACTTTATGATAATCATAAAATGATAATGATTAAATGTGATGAACGTTCTTTTTATGAGGGCGAAACTACTTTTTGTGAAAAACCACGATTAAAAAATATGTTTGAAATCAGTCCTGAATATATAAAAAATAACAACTTTAGGATCAGTTTCGTGCATGATTTTTGTTTCTGTATTTAAATAATTTGTACCTTTTGCAGCCGAAAAAATATTGAATATGAATAAGTTATTTATAGGAAGAGAAAAAGAACAAGAATTGTTGAGGAGTTATCTCAATTCCAATCAATCTGAATTTATAGCGGTGTATGGAAGACGACGCGTGGGGAAGACGTTTTTGATACAGAAAGTTGTAGGTGACAATTATGCTTTTATATTTTCAGGTAATGGACAAGGTGAGAAACGTTCCATTCAAATAGATTTGCTGATCGATCGTGCCGACAGGACAATAAACCTTTGCGAAATGAAGTTTTACGCTAAACCTTATCAACTTGCAGCGAAAGATGAACAGGATATTGAAGATAAAATATTGACATTCAGAGGAATAACAAAGACTGACAAAAACATAATCGTAACAATGATAACATCAAAAGGCATCGAACACAACGAACATTCCGATGTTATCCAAAAGGAATTGGTGCTTGAAGATTTGTTCTGCTGATTGCTTTTAACATAACATGAAAATTCCGCCATTTCCGTTGTTTCTGCGTGAAACCATTATCTCTCCGTGAAATGTCCAATTTCTTGACACCTACTGTCCAATTTTTTGACACTTTTGGAATTTTTGTTTTATTTAAAAAACTGATAATCAATGTGTTGAATACTTTGGCACGATGATTGATAGCGATATTGCAAATTTTTGAAAATGAAAAAAATATTCGCGTTCATACTTCTTTTGGCAATTGCAGAGACGCACTGCTGCACGTCACAGGCCCAGACAAATTCGGTTTTCTCTTTAAATGACTGTATGCGTTATGCAATTGAAAACGCTTCGAGAACCAAGATTAAAGCCGCACAGAATCAGATACTTAAAGATGAGAAACTCGCGGCGGCCATGGGTTTCCTCCCGTCGGTGAGCGGCGGTGTCGGCGCCTCGGCGAATTTCGGACGCTCCATCGACCCCGAAACGAATGTATATTCAAATTATACAACTTTCAACAACAGCTACTCGCTTTCGGCGGGCTGGACGGTCTTCGACGGGTTCAGCGTGGTGAATAACTTTCGTATCGCAAAGAACGCCAAGGAGTTGGGCGTCGCCGAACAGCAGCAAATAGAAGATGAGCTTTGCCTTGAAGTGATTCAGGCTTATTACAACGTCATTTATTATTCGCGGATGAGCGTGCTGGCGCAACAGCAGCTCGATGAGGCGAATCAAAATCTGAAATTTACGCAAAGTCAAGAGAAACAAGGACTTAAGAGTTATGCCGATGTCGCCGAGATAGAGGCTCTCGTCGCTGAAAAAGATTACAACCTCGTGATGATGCAAAACAATTATGCTAACGCCTTGTCGGTGCTGAAACAGAAGATGTGTTTCCCGATGAGCGATGAGCTGAAGATTGATGACAGCGTTGATATTCAATTGGTTGAAAGTTCAAACGCCGGAAATGTTGAGGAGATTTTAGCTTTCGCGAAAGAAAATCATCCTTCGATGATGATTGCGAAAAATAATATCGAGGCGGCGCGTCTGAAATTCAAGACCTCGAAATGGCAGATGGCTCCGTCGCTATACGCATACGCCGGATATTCAACGGGTTACATCAATTCTTTCATCGAAGGTTACAAGGCCGACCCGTTCTGGCAACAAATCAACGACCGTCAGGGTGAATATGTCCAGCTGAGTCTTAACATTCCGATTTTCAACGGGTTGTCGAGACAGACGAATGCGAAAGTCAAAAAAAACAACTGGAAAATCGCGCAATATGAGTTCGAGCAGAGAACTAAGGACCTCGAAGTTGAAATAGGACTCGCGGTTCAGGACAGGGACGCGGCTTTGAAGGCTTTCGTTCAGGCTGACAAACGCGCTGACAGTCAGGCTGTTGCGTATAAACTGAATCAGAAACGCTACGAACAGGGTCTCATCTCCGCCCTCGAACTTCAGGCGTCGGGCAACAACCGCCTTGAGTCGGAGGCGGCGCGGCTTCATGCGTATTTCACTTTCGTCATAAAATCAAAGGTCGTGAATTATTATAAAGGTGTCAGGTATTATTTAGAATGAGGTTGCTCGACTCCCTTCGGTCGCTCGCAATGACGGCAGTTTGGGGAATGAGACGGCGCGGCTTCGCCGCGCCAAGTTATACCCAAAACACTTTGTCATTGCGAGCGAAGTCGAGCAAACTCAATAATTTAAAGAAACAAAAATTTAAACTATGGATAGAAAAATTGAAAAGAAGACTGGCTTTGCGGCCGTTTTTCAGAAGAAGAACATCAAATTCGTGTTTCTCGCGGCGTTTGCGGCTTTCGTGCTGTGGCTCGTGCTTCGCGACAACAGCTCGTCGGTGCGCATCGACGCCCGAACCATCACAGTAAGCACCGTGAAACAAGGCGAGTTCAACGATTTCATCCGCATCAACGGACAGGTGCAACCCATCAGTACCGTGCAGATCAGTCCGCTCGAAGGCGGCGTTGTCGAACAAATCGTCACCGAAGAAGGCAGCCCCGTGAAAAAAGGCGATGTCATAATAATTTTAAGCAACCCGAACCTCGACTTGCAGATCCTGAATTCGGAGGCTGAACTCGCCGAGAAGGAAAACATACTTCGTAACACTTTGATTTCCATGGAACAACAGAAACTCAGCGTTGAGCAGGAGCGTCTGCAATACAACCTCGATGTCCGCCGTCAGCGACGCGCCTTCGAGCAGAACGAGGCTCTTTACCGCGACTCGCTGATTTCACGCGAGACGTTTCTTCAGGCGAAAGAGAACTACGAGCTGGCGTGCGACAAGCTGAAACTCATCGTCAACCGCCAGAAACAAGACAGCCTCTATCGTTCCGTCGAGGTGGAGAGGATGCAGGAAAGCCTCGAAAACATGCGCCGCAACATGCTGATGATCCGCCAGCGCAAAGACAACCTCACGGTAAAAGCCCCGATTGACGGCGAACTCGGACTGCTCGACGCGGTGCTCGGACAGAACATCTCCTCCGGAATGAGAATCGGGCAGATCAACGACTTGTCGAACTATAAGATTGAGGCTCAGATAGATGAGCATTACATCGACCGCGTGACGGCGGGTCTTGAAGCCACCTTCGACCGCAACGGCGAGCACTTCACCGCCTCGTTGCGCAAGGTCTATCCCGAGGTGCGCGACGGACGTTTCAAGGCCGACTTCAAACTCACCGGCGAGCGTCCCGACAACATACGCGCCGGACAGACGTATTATCTCAACCTCCAGCTCGGACAGGCGGTCAGCTCGGTTCTCATCCCGCGCGGCGCATTCTACCAGAAGACAGGCGGCAACTGGATCTTCGTCGTCGATGGCGACAAGGCCTACAAACGCGACATAAAAATCGGACGCCAGAACCCGAACTACTATGAGGTGACGCAAGGTCTGAACCCCGGCGAACAGGTCATCACAAGCGGGTACGACAAATTCGGCGATGCTGATGTCTTGATTTTTAATGATAATTATTGATTATGAATATATTACTCGACAGTTTTCTGCGCATTTTCCGAAAGGGAAGCAATTCATTGTTGAAAATCGTCATCATGTCGGTTGGTCTTGCCGTCGGCATAACACTGATTTCGATAATATATTTACAACACTCGTTCGACAGTTTTGTTCCAAACTTGAATCGCGTGTATCGAGTGATGCCCTTGTATGAAAAGGATGGATTAATTGATGAATATGACAGGACTCCGGGCGCGATTGCCGTCGGAATCAAGGAATATTCGCCGACTGTTGAGACGGCAACGCGTTATACAAGGATTTTTTCAGAGGAGATTCTTGAAAGTGTTGAGGAAAATCATCTTACAGGGAAAATCAATAGTTGCAAATGCGGAATTGGGATTGTGGCTGACAGTTGTTTCTTTGATATTTTCACACGGAAAATCTTTGCCGGAGATGTCAAAGATGTCATGAGGTCGCCTGAAAAGATATTGATTTCCAAGACTTTTGCGGAAAATTTGTTCGGCGTTCATGATGACTTTGAAGATCTTGTCGGACAAATGATTTATAAAAAAAACGATAAGGATGTGCTGATGGTCATCGGCGGTGTCTATGCGGATTTTCCTGTGAATTCTGCTCTCGACAAGACTGATGTCATAGTCCCGATGGTTGGAATCAGCAGGTTTATTGGCGATGGCTCAAATGGCTGGTTCGGAAACGACAGATACAATAGTTTTGTGAAACTTCACAGGTTTGCAAATAAGGACGATGTTTCATTGGCTATTGACAAAATGTGTGAGGAGAAGCTGCCGCATGAAACGATTGCAAAAAGCAACATAAAGGTTTCATTTTATTTAACACCTTTAAAATCATATAATTACAATAGAGATGGTGTTAAAAATGTCTGCCTCGTAATGTTGATTGTGGCGATGATTGTGCTGGCTGCAACAGTTTTTAATTACATCCTGATTAGCATTTCGGCTTTGGTGAAACGCTCGAAAACTATTGCAGTCCGCAAGTGTTACGGTGCAAATAAATGCAACATTTACGCCATCCTTTTCTCCGATGCACTTGTGGAAATCCTTATTTCGCTTGGTTTTGCAATCATGCTTATTTATACTTTTGACAAAAACATCGAGCAACTTTCCACAATAAAAGTTAATGATTTATTTGCGTCAGGCGGCTTGACAGTGACTGGTGTCATCGTAGCGACGATAATTCTTATCTGCGGTTATTTTTCGGGCGTAATATATTGGCGCACACCGATTTCCAATGTTTTCAGAGGTTTCAAGGAGTTGAATCGCCGTTGGAAGCAAACGTTGCTTTTCCTCCAGTTTTTGTTCTCTGATGCCATCATCGTGACCGTGATTGTCGTATTGTTTCAATACAATTATTCTGTAAAATCTGACCCAGGTTATGATTTTAATAATGTGGTTTTTGTCAGTGCTAACTTTACAAAAGGAAATAAAATGGATGCTTTGAATAATCTCAAAGATGAAATTGGTAATTTGCCTTTTGTTGAAAATCAATTGTTTAGCTATGTCATTCCGATGAGAATGCCATCAGGTAACTATGTCTATACTTCTGAGGTCACCGATGAGGTGCTGTTTGATGCTTGCGATTTGCATTCGGTTTATTGCAACTATTTGAATTTCTTTGATATACCATTGCTCGAAGGAAGTTATTTTGAAGAAAATAATTGTTCTGCAAACCATCGTGAAGTTCTTGTGAGCAGGAAATTCAAGGAAAAGTTGCAGATTACTACGGGGTGGGATATTGTTGTCGGTCGTGAGATTTGCTTTTCAGAGCATTTTGATGACACGGGAAAACTGAATGTTTATACAATTTGCGGTGTTTATGAAGATTTTCTTGTTGGTCTTACAATCTCGAGTGACAATCGTCCGAGCATGATGTTTTATGGTCCGACCGAGGGGGAGATGGGAGGTCTTTATTGTCATTTAATGAAATTAGATAAAGTTAATAACAAGAATATCAAGGAGATAGAGGATATTTACAAGGAGATGCGACATGGTGAAGATGTGGAGATTTATTCATATTCAGAGTATTACAGGGATGCTTACAAGGAGGCTCGTTACATCCGCGACATGATTCTGTTTGCGTTTGCTGTGATATTGATAATCACCGTGGCTGGACTTGTCGGTTACATCAACGATGAGATGCGCCGCCGCAGTTCCGAAGTCGCTTTGCGGAAAATCAACGGAGCGACGGCAAAAGATGTGCTTCGTCTTTTCCTCTCCGATGTCATGAAACTCGCCTTGGTTGCAGTGATTATCGGCTGTGTGCTGTCTTATTTTATCAAAGAATTGATTCTCAATCTGTTCCTGAATAAAGTGCCATTAGGAATCTGGATTTATTTCATCGGAATAGTTCTGTTATTCGGAATAGTGATTTCGGTGGTTGTCTTGTCTGTATGGAAGGCCGCCAACGCGAATCCGGTGGAGAGTTTGAAGAAAGAGTAGAGATTAGAGAGGAGAGTTAAGAGAGCGACAGAGCGTGTTTGATATTTTGAAAAATATTGATATGTAAAAATCTTGGTTTGGTGCAAGACATGCCGTTGAAAAACCTCTGTTTGGTGCAAAATAGTTCAAAAAAAATCTCGTTTTGGTGTTTTTTGTGTATTTTTGCAGTCAAAATATTTCGGTATGAAAAGAAAAATCTATGATGAACTTTTGAGATGGAAGAATGAGGAACAAGGCTCTGTGGCACTTCTTATTGAGGGTGCGCGGCGTGTTGGCAAAAGTTATATCGTGGAAGAATTTGCACGAAATGAATACAAATCGTACATACTTGTTGATTTCTCTCATATAAGTAAATCCATGAAGTCGGTGTTCGATGAATATCTGAATGAGACCGATACTTTCTTAATGTTCCTCCAAAACGTGTCTGGAGTCCAACTTTTTGAAAGACAATCTCTTATCATATTCGATGAGGTTCAAAAATACCCAATGGCGAGGCAGGCGATAAAGCATCTTGTCGCTGACCGTCGTTATGACTACATAGAAACTGGTTCGTTGGTGAGTATCAACGAGAACACACGTGACATTCTTATACCGTCAGAGGAACGCTCTTTGCAAATGAATCCGATGGATTTTGAAGAGTTCATTTGGGCATTGGGCGATGAGATGACATTCCCATTTATAAAACATTGTTTCGAGAATAAAATCCCCACGGGTCCCATGCACCGCAAAGCAATGACTTTGTTCAGAGAGTATCTTGTCGTAGGTGGAATGCCGCAAGCCGTATTGGAATTTGTCGAAACGAGAAATTTTCAGAAAGTTGATGTCGTTAAACGTGACATTTTATCGCTTTACCGCAAAAGTATTGATAAACATGTAAGGGGATATACCGAAAAAGTGAAAGCCGTTTGGGATCAGATTCCGGGTGAACTTCAGAAACACGAGAAGAGGTTCAAATTACGTGATGTGGAACAAGGTGCCAGATACAGAAGCTACGAGTCGTCGTTTCTATGGCTGAAAGACGCTCGGTTTATAAACACATGCAACAATGTGACCGAACCGCAGGTTGGCATGAAATTGAGGCGTGACGACCTTACATTCAAATGTTATATGGGTGACACGGGGCTGCTCATTTCGCATGCTTTTGATGAGAAACTCATTCAGGGCGAGGAACTCTACCAGAAGCTTATGCTCGACAAACTTGAAATCAACGAAGGCATGTTGGTGGAGAATATCGTGGCGCAAATGCTTGTGGCCAGCGGTCACTCACTTTATTTTTACAGCAAGAATTCTGATGTGGCGGAAGACCGTATGGAAATAGACTTTCTCGTGGAGAAACCGACACTGACAAATGCCCACAACATCTGTCCTGTTGAAGTGAAGTCGGGAAAGAATTACACTTTTTCATCAATTGAAAAATTCAGGAAAAAGTTTCCGACCCAGATTCATCAGCCATACATCATTCATGGCATGGACTACAGGGAAAATGATGGCTATCAATTTTTGCCATTTTACATGACGCCTTTTTTGTAATCTTTTTCTTCCTGAACCAAAAAAATACAAAACAAATTAACTTTTTGGCTAAAACTCAAATGAAATGCTGAATAAAGACTGTCCAAAAATTAGACACCCACTGTCCAAATTTTGGACGGTTTTTATTTTTATGTTTTTGTAAAAAATTGAAAAACAATGATTTACAAGTTTGGCATGATGTTTGGTAAAAAACACTGATACAATTGAAATTTAAAAATCATGCTGTCATATTTCAGATTTCTCTACCGTAACAAACTCTACACATTAATTAATGTATTGGGGCTGGCGGTCGCCATGATGTTCATCGTACTCATCGCGAAGTTCGCGAAACTGGAGTTCACCGTCGATTCGTTTCAGGAAAACACCGAAGACATTTACACGATCGGGACCGAGGACTTCGTGGCGTGTGCCTACGGCCTGACACCTTATCTCACGAGCCGTTATCCGGAAATAAAAAGCGTCTGCGCCGTGAAAAATACTGATATCCAAGTCGTTAACATCTATGACGTTGACTATTCGCCGAAGTCGCTCGCTGTCGATACGACTTTCCTTAAGATGTTCTCTTTCAGGCTTTTGGAAGGCGACCGTGAGACGGCGTTGGACACGAAGGACAAGGTGATAATCTCGGAGGAGTTCGCAAGGCGGGCGTTTCACGGACTGTCGCCGGTGGGGAAGTCGATCCTTGTGAAATGGGGCGCGACGTCAACAAATGTCGTGGTCGGCGGAGTGTTCGAGAAGATCGAAAACTCTTTTTTTCCGGATGTTGACTTCATTTATAACTTGCAGTGTTATGGCGAGTTCATAAATGAGTTTGTGAAAAATGACAGTTTTGACAATGCTGCCGGTGTGACGCTTTTCATCCAGACTTATCCCGGCGCGGATTTCAAGGAGAAGGAAGCCGATATGCTTGAATATTTCAAAGAGTTTTATTGGATCTATGCGTCCGGCGCACGGAAAGAACTGCATATCTACAATTATAATAAATTGTATTTCAGTGATTTGGATTTTTATGCCCTTAATAATTGCAATCGCGGAAACAAGATTTTTATCAGTGTTTTGATGGCGGTGGCGTTTTTCATCCTGCTTTTCGCCTTGATAAATTACATCAACCTCACTGTCGCGCAGACCGGTTTCCGTGCCAAGGAGATGGCAACGAGGCGGCTTCTCGGAACGTCAAAATACGGTGTGATAATGCGGATGATTTTGGAAGCCATATTGCTGACAATCATTGCATTCGTGTTCGGAACGTTGTTTGCCGGACTCGCCGAGCCGGTGACGTTGCCGCTGCTCGGAAAGAACGTGAACGTGTTTCACGACATCACCGCTGATGAGGTCGCGGTCTGTTCCGCGTTAGTCCTGCTTGTCGGCGTCCTCGCAGGCTTGATTCCCGCCCTGATGATCTCAAGATTCAAGCCGGTTGACGTGGTGAAAGGCAGCTTCAGGCTGAAGTCGAAGCTCGTTTTCGGAAAGGTTTTCATCATGATCCAAAATGTTGTGACGATAACGATGCTTTCGCTGACGATAGCCTTGTCGTGGCAGTTTAACCATCTGATGAACAAGCCTTTAAATCATGAGACTCGCGACATCATGGAGGTAAATATCACAAATGTCTTTCAAACTGTTGAGGAGAAATCATTGACGATGCTCAAGGATGAGTTGGAAAAGCTCCCTGATGTTATCGAGGTCGGGTTTTCTCAAGGTTTCCCGCTCGGTTATGCTAATAATTCAACTTTTGAAAGAGAAGACGGACTTTATTCACTGAACTGGATGACATGCGATACTTCATCTTTTGAAATCCTTGGTTTTGAGGTAATTACGAAAAATGCCGAGCCTTTGCCGGATACGTGGTGGATTACAGAAAAGGCGATGCGTCGTTTCGGCCTCGACTACGATGCCACCGAACTTGTCTTGGATCCGGAATACGATTGGCGTTTTAATGTCTGTGGCGTCATCAAGGATTATAATTGTTTGCAGAATAACGAAAATGACGTTTATTTGGTCAGGATGTTGGGGGAAGAATCCGGCTCACCGTGGCATCTGATTCTGAAGACGACGGGCCGTCACGCAAAGGCGATGGAGGAGGTGAAAGGCAGAATCAGGGAGCTGGCCAATGTTGATGTGGATTGCATGTATCTTGATGATTATCTGGCCGAGACTTATTACAAAGATTTGAGGGATATTCGTAATATCATATTGGTTTTCAGCATTGTAGCGTTGATAATTTCGATTTTGGGAATGGTGGCGATGTCAACGTATTACGCGAAGCAGCGTTCAAAGGAGATTGCCGTCAACAAGGTCTTCGGTTCTACCAACGCCGAGGCGTTCAGGCGTCTGACAGGCGGTTTCCTGAAAATGTTCCTCGCTTCTTTCGTGGTAGCCGTCCCAATCGCCTGGTTCCTAATAGATTACTGGCTCAAAGACTACAGTTACAGAATCAGTGTCTCACCGTTGATTTTCATCGCCGCCGGTCTCGCGGTGTTTCTGATGGCGGCGTTGTCGATTTCGTGGCAGAGCCTTAAGGCCGCCAACGCGAATCCGGTGGAGAGCTTGAAGAAGGAGTAAAGATTAGAGAGGAGAGTTAAGAGAGCGACAGAGCGGGTGTGATTTTTTTAAAGAATACATGTGTGAATCAAAAATTTAGTGTACTTTTGCAAATAAAAATTTTGATATGAATGACGTCGTGCCAATTCCAGCCGCAAAAAAATACTGGAATTTAATAAAAAATTCAAGTAATGAGGTTAAACTTAACCTTATTGAATTGATTTATATATCGTTAAGAAAAGAGCCAAAAATCACGGCGGAAGATTGTGATGATGTTCTTGATAAAATCTCATCCTCATGGCCTGATGATGGGCTGACAGCCGATGAATTTGTTGAAGTTTGCGAGTCGGGGAGAAATAAAAAACGTGAAATAGTTGAAATCTGATTATTGCAAAGTATCTGCTAGACACAAATATTTGTGGTTTCTTGTTTCGCAATAAATATGGCATTAAGGAAAAATCAAGCAAGTCGGACTTGAAAATTGTGCGGTTTCTTTATTGACAATTGCGGAGTTGATGGTCGGAGTAGAATATACTCTTCAAAATACAGGAGTAAACAAGTACGAAAATCTTAAACTTTTTGAAAATTCTGTGACAATCTTACCTGTTGAGCCATCAATAGAATTTGCAGCAAAAGAGAAAGCCAGATTGCAACTCGCAGGTACTGAAGTAAATGATTTAATAGATTTGCTGATTGCTGGTACTGCGTATGCCAATGATTTGACGTTGATAACAGATAATATAAAACATTTTCAAAACATTAAGGGCATAAAGATTGATAATTGGGTGGTGAGAAACTGAAATTAGTTGAAAAATTTTTCATAAACAGTTTCGGATTATGATTTTTTGTATTTTTGCAACCGAAACTCGGGTGGAAAATGTGTGAAATATTGAAAAAACTCGGGTGGAAAAATGTGTTTGTAAATTATAACATATTGAAAAACAACTGAATATGTTTAGGCGAAAAATTGAAAAAATTTTGTCGGAGTGGAAAAACATCAAAGGTCATAAACCAATTGTCGTGAAAGGTGTCCGTCGATGAAAATTGACAGTTTTTTGCTTTGAGTTTTAGCAAAAAACGAAAAAAAATTAACTTTTTGGCTAAAACTCAAATGAGATTCAAAATAAAGACTGTCCAAAAATTAGACACCTACTGTCCAAATTTTGGACGGTTTTTATTTTGCTTGTTTTGTAAAATATTGATTTTTAATGATTTAAAAGTTTGGCACGAAATATGATGTATTTTCGTCGGTTTGATTATAAATGTAAAATATCATGATTAAAGTTAACAACCTCGTAAAGGAATTCAGAACCGAAGACATCATCACAACGGCTCTCGCCGGCGTGTCGTTTGAAATCAAAGACGGCGAATTTGTCGCCATCATGGGACCTTCCGGATGCGGAAAGTCAACGCTGCTGAACATCTTGGGCCTGCTCGACAACCCGACGGAAGGCGAGTACGAGCTTCTCGGCAGGGAAGTGGGCAAGCTGAAGGAGAAAGACCGCACGCTTTTCCGCAAGGGAAACATCGGCTTCGTGTTTCAGAGTTTCAACCTCATCGATGAGCTGAGCGTTTATGAAAACATCGAGCTTCCGCTTATCTATCTGAGAATCAACAAGGCGGAACGCCGCGAAAAGGTTGAGGCGATAATGCGACGCATGGGAATACTGCATCGCTGCGACCATTTCCCGCAACAGCTCTCCGGCGGACAGCAGCAGCGTGTGGCTATAGCCCGCGCCGTCGTCGCCAACCCGAAACTCATCCTCGCCGATGAGCCGACAGGCAACCTCGACTCAAGAAACGGCCAGGAAGTGATGAAGCTGCTGTCCGAACTTCATAACGACGGCACCACGGTCGTCATGGTGACACACTCACGCAAAGACGCGTCATACGCCGACAGAATCATCAATCTGTTCGACGGCAAAATAGTTGATAATGTGAACGATGAGCTGTAAGTCATGTTTTTCAAAAACTTCCTCGGTCTCCTCAAGCGTTTCACCGCGTCGTCGGTTCTCAACGTGGTCGGGATGGCGGTCGCCTTCGCCACGGCGTACGTCATCATGGTGCAGGTGCGCTATGAGCTGACCTTCAACAAAAGCTTCAAGGAAGCCGACCATATCGTCACTCTCGAATGGCCAAGTCCTTATGCCGATGACTCTTACACTAATTTTATCTCGCGCCCGATGATTGAGTCGGCGTTCGGCGACAATCCGGGCGTGGAATCTCATTGTGTTTTGACTTCGTTTAATTGCAGTCCGAAAGGGGTGATAATACGCGTTGGCGATGGCTTTGAAGCCTATTCGATGAACACTGTGAGAGTAAGTACCGAAATCTTTGAAGTATTGGGAATCGAGCCTGTACGTGGCGATTTTTCCAAATTTGATGAGCCGAAAACCGTAGTGCTGACCGAATCGACAGCTAAACGGCTGAACCGTGACGTGGGCGGAAGTGTCTGTTTCTCATCTAATTGGAATGAAGATATGGTGTGCAGCATTATCGCCATAATTCCCGACATACCTGAAAACAGTGATTTCAATTGGTGGAATGCGGTTGTCTCCATTGGTGATGATTGTATTGATGACCGCAATGAGTGGTCGTTTCATGGCATGGCAAAAGTCAACACCGCCGACCTTGAGCGTATGGCTGAGATTTGCCGTGCGAATCTTGCCGGATATTTCGGAGAAGACCTGTCAGATTCAGGCGAAAGCCAGTATTATGCCGACAAGATCAAGAAGGTGCGCGTTATACCGATCACCAAGACTTATTTTGATGAAAAAAGCGGAACTGGAAACAAAGGCAACCTTGCCACAACGCGTATGCTTATTGCCATCGCCTTGTTAATCATTGTGATAGCGTTTATCAACTTCGTGAATTTCTTCATGGCGATGGTGCCGCAGCGGCTGCGTGGCGTGAACACCTACCGTGTTTACGGATGCACGAAAACGCAGATGAAACTCAGTTTTCTTTTTGAGGCCGCCGGTCTCGTGGTGATCGCGCTTGTCGCTTCGTTGCCGGTCATCGGGTCGGTTGAGACATCGTTTATAGCTGGTTTCGTATCGCCAACATTATCGCTTTCAAGCAATTACGATATTTTCCTTGCGATTTGCGCTGTCGGGTTGGTTTTCGCTGTGGTCGCGAACATCTATCCTGCAAATTACATCACTTCGTTCCCGTTGGCGGTGGCCGCGAAAGGCAGCTTTGTTTCCTCAAAGGCGGGGAAGAGACTTCGCACAATGCTCATCGGAGTGCAGTTTGCCGTTTCCATCGCTTTGATAATCAGTTCGTTGTTTATCAAACTTCAGCACGATTACATGTTAAGGCACGATATGGGTTTCAACAAGGAGATGTTGCTGACCGGCGTGGTGCCGTCGAAAATCGGCTATCATTTCTCCGACAGGGAGGCGTTCGCGTCGGAGCTGAAGAAAAACCCACAGATTGTGGATGTAGCATACGCGAACGGACAGATGGTCTCGGCTGGCCGTATGGGCTGGGGGCGTGACTTCAACAACGAGGAGATCCATTTCAGCTGTTATCCTGTTTCATATAATTTCCTGAAATTCATGGGAATAGACATCGTTGAGGGCGAAGACTTCTCGAAAGTAGCCGAAAACGACAGCCTCGGCACGTTTATTTTCAATGAGGTTGCGAAGAATAAATTCGGTCTCACGTTGGAGGACAGAATCGTCGGCCATAACAAAGAGACAAAGATTGTCGGTTTTTGTAAGGACTTCAATTTCAAGCCGTTGCAATATGATAATGAACCGTTTGCGTTTTATGTCTTCGGTCCGGATTCGTGGAAGTCGCTCGATAATCTCTATGTCAGAATCGCGCCGGACGCCGATGTCGAGGCCGTCATCGATTTCATCAAAGACGAGGTCGTGAGGTACGTGCCGGAGGTGAAGCGCGGCTATCTGTATTACGACTTCTTCGATGAGGAGCTTGCGCGGATATACGATTACGACAGGAAGTTTGCGGCGCTGATTACCACGTTTTCGGTGGTTTCAATCATCATCTCGCTGATGGGCGTTTTCGGCTTGGTTCTCTTTGAGACTCAATACCGAAGAAAGGAGATCGCGCTTCGCAGGGTGAACGGCGCGACGGTCCGCGAGATCCTCGGCATCTTCAGCAGTCAGTTCGTGAAAATCGTGTCGGTGAGCTTCGTCGTTGCCGCGCCGGTCTCGTATGTCATCATCGACAGATGGCTCGAAAAGTTCGCTTACCGCACTCCGATGTGTTGGTGGGTCTTCGTGCTTGCGTTTGCTATCGTGTTGATTATCACCATTTCAATAGTGTTGATAAGATGTTGGAAATCGGCGAATGCAAACCCGGTGGAGGCATTGAAGGATAGTTAAGAGGGGAAAGAGAAGGGTTAAGAGAATTCTTTAAAAATTGCACTAAAAAATGTGCAGTTTGCGACTCTTTTTCAAGATAATAAAAACGAAATTCATCCGTTAAGTTCTTGTTAACGAGTAAAATAATGAAAAGAACCGTCTTTTTTGAGATATTGTTTTTCTGTGTGATTTGTATGCGCGGGCAGGGTGATTTTTCTTTGGTGAAAGGCAGAATCGTTTCTGAAGACAGTCTGCAACCGGTTCCCAACGCTCACATAATCAGCAAGACATCGCTTTACGGCGTAATCGCGGATGCCGACGGAATCTTCTCGCTGATGTTGAAGAAAATCGACACTTTGTGGGTGAGCTGCGTCGGTTTTGAAAACGGCGATTTCATTGTTGATCGTGATAGTGTTTCTGATAAAGAATTGATAATCAAAATGAAAAGAGCTGTTGTTGTTCTTGATGAAGTCGATGTTTACCCGTATTTGGACAGGGCGGCAATCAATGAAATCATAGCGAAAATGCCGATAAAACAACCTTTTGCCATACCTCATGTCACGAAAACCGTTGATCCGAGAATCTTGAACAGGAAACCGGTCAAGCAGCCACCGGCATCAGTTCTCAATCCTGTCTCGTTGATTTACAAACATTTTAACAAAAACGAAAGGTTGAAGCGCAAAATGCTCCGTAACCGGAAGAGATACAACAAGACACTGATTGAACAAGGTGCGCCCGACTCGCTGCTGCTGCCAGAAGAGTTTTAAAAATGAGTTAATTAAAATAATTGACTTATACGCCGATTTTTAATGGTTCGTCTGAGAAAATTTTATTTAACTGATATTGTTTGCGCTTTTATTTTTACTTTTGCGATCAAATTTGAAAAAAATGAACCAAATAAATTCTTCGTTAAAATCATACATCGAAAAAGAAATTCTGCCTCGCTATGAGAATTTCGACAAGGCTCACCGCCTCGACCACGTCACGACGGTCATTGCGGAAAGCCTTAACATCGCGAGAAACTATCCTGAAACCGACGTCAACATGGTTTATGCCGTCGCCGCGTATCACGACACCGGCCTCGTGAACGGCCGTGACAATCATCACATTGACTCCGGGAAAATCATCATGGCGGATGAGAACCTGAGGCGGTGGTTCACCGACGGGCAGCTTCAAATCATGCGCGACGCCGCCGAAGACCACCGCGCCTCCTCCGACCACGAGCCGCGCACCATCTACGGCAAAATCGTGGCCGAGGCCGACAGAATCATCGACACCGACATCGTCATCCACCGCACCGTCCAATATAGTCTGAAGCATTTCCCTGATTACACCGAAGAGCAACATTATCAACGTGTCTGCGATCATCTGAAAGAGAAATATCTCGAAGGCGGCTACCTCAAATTGTGGATCCCGGAGTCGAAAAACGCCGCCCGTCTTCAGGAACTGCGTGAGATGGCGAAAGACAAGACACGGCTGCGGGCTTATTTCGACAAATATTTCCAAATGGAAACTAAATCGTGATTTTGTTTTTTTATTCAAAAATGTTTCGTAATTTTGCACGTTTTTTAAATTTAAAGATTAAAAATTTAAGGATTTAAGATTCAAAAATTCAACATCAAACACAACTTAAAAAATATAGTATCATGGAATTACCATTTGCAGAATCATGGAAGATCAAGATGGTTGAACCCATCAAGAAAAGCACACGCGAAGAACGCGCGAAATGGTTGGAAGAGGCTCACAACAATGTGTTCATGCTCAAGTCTGACCACGTTTACATCGACTTGCTGACAGACTCTGGCACGGGCGCGATGAGCGACCGTCAGTGGTCGGCGATGATGATGGGCGACGAGAGCTACGGCGGCGCCCGCAGCTTCTACCACATGAAAGACACCATCACCGAGATCACAGGTTTCAACTACGTCATCCCGACCCACCAGGGCCGCGCTGCCGAGAACGTGCTGTTCTCTTACCTCGTGAAACCGGGCATGGTCGTCCCGGGCAACGCCCACTTCGACACAACAAAGGGTCACATCGAGAGCCGTAAGGCATTCGCCATCGACGTCACAATCCCGGAGGCGAAAGACACACAGCTCGAGCTGCCTTTCAAGGGCAACGTCAGCCTCGAACTCCTTGAGAAGGTGTTGAAAGAGAACAAAGGCAACGTGCCGTTCATGGTCCTCACCGTCACCAACAACACAGTCGGCGGCCAGCCGGTCAGCATGAAGAACATCCGCGAGACCTGCGAGCTCTGCCACAAATATGGCGTGCCGGTCAACATGGACAGCGCACGTTTCGTCGAGAATGCCTATTTCATCAAGACGCGCGAGGAAGGCTATGCCGACAAGACCATCGCCGAGATCGCGAAGGAGATGTTCAGCTACGCCGACAGCATGACGATGAGCGCGAAGAAAGACGGTCTCGTCAACATGGGCGGTTTCATCGCCACCAACAAGAAAGAATGGTACGAAGGCGCCAAGCTGTTCTGCATCCCGTTTGAGGGCTTCCTCACCTACGGCGGCATGAACGGCCGTGACATGGACGCTCTTGCAGTCGGCCTGAAGGAGAACTGCGAGTTCGACATGGTCGAGACACGTATCAAACAAGTGAAATACCTCGCCGACAAACTCGATGAGTACGGCATCCCTTACCAGCGTCCTGCCGGCGGCCACGCCATCTTCGTCGATGCCGACAAGATCCTGGTCAACGTGCCCAAGGAAGAGTTCCCGGCCCAGACGCTGACATGCGAGCTTTATCTCGAAGCTGGCATCCGCGCCTGCGAGATCGGCTACATGCTCGCCGACCGCGACCCGGTCACACGCGAGAACCGTTTCGGCGGCCTCGACTTCGTGCGCCTCTGCATCCCGCGCCGCGTCTATACAAACAACCACATGGATGTCATCGCGGCAGCCCTGAAGAACGTCTATGAACGCCGCGACACCATCAACCACGGCGTCCGCATCACCTGGGAAGCCGAACTCATGCGCCACTTCACAGTGCAGCTTGAAAGAATCAGATAAAGAGTAGGGATGAGAGAGTAGAGTTAAGAGAGTCGTAAGGTTTTCTCTTAACTCTACTCGCTGCTCTCTTAACCCGAAAGTTATGGCATTAAGTCTTGTTTTCATAGTCGCCCTCACTTTCTGCGTCGAGACGGCTTCGACGGCTTTCAACGTGGAAACGAAAAACAAGTGGGGACGTAACTTCTTGTTCGTGTGCGCCTTGGCATTCGGACAGGCTCTTTTTTATTTCCTCGGCGGATTGCTCGGCGGAACATTCATGCCGAAATTCGACAGCATCGCGAAAATCGTGGTGCTCGTCTTGTGTTTCATGATCGCCTTCAGGACAATCATGGACACGCTGAAAATCAAAAGCGGTAAGAACCTTTTTTTAATCGACAGGAAAAAACATCTTCTGATTCTCGCCATCGCATTGGGAATCAACCCTTTCATCGCCGGACTGATGTCAAATGAAGCGTTTCTGCCTTTGCTTGGTGACATGACACCTATGTATATCTTCGGCTGCGGAGTCATCTGGGGATTGATCGGAATCGGAACGAAATTCTCGCAAATCAAGCTGTTAATCAACAGTTTGGGAAATGTTTTGGCTGCCTTGGCAATGCTGGCTGCCGGAATAATAACGTTGTTTTAAATTGAAAAATAGTTTCATTGTAATGAAGAAAATATACTTTTTAGCCTCGTTGGTGCTTTGCGTTTTCGCACTTGAGGCGCAACCTGCGGGCTATTATAATTCTGCCGAAGGCAAGACTGGAAACGCTTTGAAGACAGCTCTTCACAATATCATCAAGAATGATAATCACGTGAGTTACAAGGAGTTGCTGAACGCATACAGGCAGACCGACATGAAGCCGAACGGCAAGGTCTGGGACATTTATTCGGATGTGCCGGGCGGAAATCCGCCGTATCAATATGACTTCGGCGAGAACTGCGGCAACTACAGCGGCGAGGGCGACTGCTACAACCGCGAGCATCTCTGGGCGCAGTCGTGGACCAACGATGACAGCTATCACAAAACAGACATCCTGCATGTCATCCCGACCGACGGCTATGTGAACGGCAAACGCAGCAACTACGCCTTCGGCGAGGTGAAAAACGCAAGCTGGACCTCTGAAAACGGCTCTAAATTAGGCAGTTGCAAGACATCGGGCTTTAGCGGGACTGTCTTTGAGCCAATCGACGAGTACAAAGGTGACATCGCACGCACGCTTATGTACGTGAGTGTCAGGTATTATCAGGAGGACGGCAGCTGGAAAACGTCGGACATGACAAACAAGTCGGTGATCAAAGACTGGGCGATGGACATGCTTCTGCGCTGGCATCGCGACGACCCCGTTGACCAAAAGGAAATCGACAGGAACAACGCGGCTTACAACATTCAGGGAAACCGTAACCCGTTCATTGACAACATGGATTACGCCGAGATGATCTGGGATGCGACGTGGGGCGTCAGTGAAGACTACGTCACGATGAGCGTCAACGTGTGGCCGAATCCGGCAACATCGACAATAAACGTCAGCGGAGAAAATATTGATGCGGTTTATATGTATAACGCTGTCGGTCAATTGGTTCTGACTCTCGATGCCTCGGAAGAGACCTCAACAATTGACGTGAGCGGCTTTAACGACGGCATTTATTTCCTGAATGTCATCTCTGAAAACGGAAAGTCAGCCTTAAAGAAAATAGTAATAAACTAAAAACTTCACTCTTAACTCTCAACACTGAAATACGATGTTCTATCTGACGAAAACATTCCACTTCGAGGCGGCGCACGCCTTGGCCGGTTACGACGGCAAATGCCGTAACATCCACGGCCATTCGTATGAACTTCAGGTCACAGTGAAGGGTGAACCCGTTGATGAACCGGGAAATCCTAAAAACGGGATGGTGATTGATTTTCACGACCTTAAGCGGATTGTGAATGAAGAAGTCGTTGAGCGTCTCGACCATTCCTTCATCATCGGGACGAATATGCCGGATGATTTCGTTGAGAGCGCGAAGCGGAATTTCGACAAAATCGTTTGCGTGAATTATCAGCCTACGACGGAGAACATGCTGGCGGATTTCGCTGAAAGGATAAAAGTGAAGTTGCCGCAAAACGTTGAGTTATACAGTGTCAGGTTGCAGGAGACAAGAGACAGCTACGCCGAGTGGCGGGAGGGTTGAAGATTTTGAGATAAAGAAACAAGTAAAACAGCAATATGACGCTAACGATAGAAGACATAATAACACGAAAGGAAGGACAAACATTCGACTGCAAAAGTGTGCAGATAGAGCCAAAGGCGTTGGCCGTCCCTATAGTGGCAATGGCAAATGCTGATGGAGGCACGATTGCAATTGGTGTGTCCGACAAAACTCGCCGAATAGAAGGTGTTGATGGAAACGAGAAACGACTCAACGACCTGCTCCGAGTGCCTTTCGACTTCTGCAATCCTTCTGTGCGAATACGCTGTGAGTACATTCCATGCAAGGATTATGAAGGGAACGACAATCGCATCCTACTCATACATATTCCTGCCAGTGGACAGCTGCACACTAACCAAGCAGACGAGTGTTTCATGCGCGTCGGTGACAAGAGCAAAAAACTGTCTTTTGAGGAACGCCTACAGTTGATGTACGATAAGGGCGAACGTTACTATGAAGACAAAGAGGTTTATGGCGCCACCCTCAATGATGTTGACATGAATCTCGTAAATGACTATCTGCAGGTTATTGGCTATAGCAAGGGTGCCATGGAATACCTCTGTGAGAACAACGATTTGGTGACAGAGGTTGAGGACAAGCAGAAGATAAGCACCGCCTGTATTCTTCTATTTGGAAAGAACCCACAACGCTTCTTCCCTCGTGCTCGTACTCGTTTCATACGTTATGAAGGAACGGAAGAGAAAGTCGGTACAGAGATGAACGTCATCAAGGATGTGACA
>CALBNV010000053.1 GCA_937896895.1 uncultured Bacteroidales bacterium
TGGCAGCATTCTATGCACAGATACCAGTTGGTCACGTTGAGGCTGGTTTGAGAACACATAACCTCTACAGCCCTTGGCCGGAGGAGATGAACCGTCAGGTCACGGGACGCATCGCTACCTACAACTTCTCGCCAACTCCTCTTTCCGAGAAGAACCTTCAGGAGGAGAAAACTCACGGTAATATCTATGTTACTGGCAATACTGTTATCGATGCCCTTCACATGGTAGTTGATAAGCTCCAGAGCGACAAAGCTCTTGCAGCAGAGCAGGACAAGGTGCTGCTTGATGCAGGCTATGATGTAAAGCGTATGGACAACAAGCGCAAGCTCGTCCTTATCACCGGCCACAGGCGCGAAAACTTCGGAGACGGCTTCATCCGTATGGTGACAGCTATGAAAGACCTCAGCGAGAAATATCCGGAGGTTGACTTCGTCTATCCTATGCATTTGAATCCAAATGTCCGCAAACCTATCCACGAAGTTTTTGGCGAAGACCTCACACATCCTAACTTCTTCTTCATCGAGCCTCTCCAGTACCTTGATTTCGTCTATCTGATGGAGAAATCTACGGTCGTACTCACCGACTCTGGCGGAATTCAGGAAGAAGCCCCAGGTCTTGGCAAGCCCGTTCTCGTGATGCGCAACACTACCGAGCGTCCCGAAGCCCTCAGTGCAGGAACAGTCAAACTCGTGGGTACAGACCACGACCTCATCGTGAGCGAAGTGAGCCGTCTTCTTGAAGACAAGGCATATTACGACAAGATGTCCCACGCTGTCAACCCTTATGGAGACGGCAAAGCCTGCGGACGCATAGCCAAAGCCCTCAAAGGCGAGACTCCCGACAGATACGGGAATTATTAATGATACTAAATTATGAAAGTCGCAATCATCGTGGGCAATAACGTCTGGTTCTGCCCTTACATAAAGATATATACAACGGTTTTTGAAAAGAATGGGATTGATTACGATATCATTTCCTGGAATCGTGATGCAATTGAAGAGGATGCTATTCAATTCACTTGTGCCTTGAAGCATAAAAATCCTCTCGCAAAGTTTTGGGCAAGCTTGAGGTATTCTTCATTTGTAAAGGATACTTTAAGCCGTAACGACTATGATGGAGTAGTCATTTTCTCAATAGCAACGGCAATCTTTTTGAACCGTTTCTTGTCGGGAAGTTACGGCAAGAGATATATCTTTGATTATAGAGATCTGTCTATCGAGCAAAAAGCCATATTCAAAAAACCATTCCAGAGAGTACTGAAGAACAGTTTCGCAAACGTAGTTTCTTCACCAGGTTTCATTAAGTATCTTCCAAAGGGCTTTGACTATATCCTATCGCATAATTTCGATATCAATCTAGTAAGAAAGGCTCTTGATTGTGGAGAACAAACACTTGGCACTCAGAAAGGCATTGACGTTCTCACCATAGGTGGAATCAGAGATTATGAGTCAAATTCACAGGTAATTGATGCACTGGCAAATAAAGATGGATTTACTGTCCGATTTGTCGGGAAAGGCCCTTCTGCTGAAGTTCTGAAACAACATGCAGAAGAGATGCAGGCTAAGAATGTATACTTCGAAGGATATTATCCGAAAGAGAAAGAGAAGGATTATATCAATGGCTGCGCTTTCCTGAACATCTTTTATCCTCGGAGACCATCACACGACACTGCAATCTCCAATCGGTTCTATAATTCACTGATTTACCATAAGCCGATGATTACAACAGCGGACACCGTTCAGGGCGATTATGCTGCAAAGTATGGGGTCGGATTATCTTTGGAAAATTGCGAAAATCTCGATGTGAAATTGAAAGAGTATTTGCAATCCGATGAATATAAAGACTTCTCGGAGAATGCACACGACCTGCTTTATCAATTTGTGCAAGATTACGAAAAGTGGGAGAGTGTGGTTAATAAATTTGCTGTACATAGTGTGTATTTGATTGATAAACAAATAGATAACGGGGGGGGGGTATGAATTAGGTTTAATTTTTGGTAGAATCCTTTGCGATAACAGTTGCAAGGCCTTCTCGTATAACGGATGGGGGCTTGCAGCATGAAAAGGGATTTTAATGGCAAGAAGGTACTTATCCTTTGTGGAGCGGAACTTGAAAAAGCACCTTACGTACTGCCGTACATCGAACTGCTAAAACAGAATTCTGTTCCCTTTGACGTGCTTTGCCAGAAATCACAGATGGCAGTTGATGTTGTTGGAGAAAATGTAATCGGATTCGGCAAGGTGTATGACGGTACAGCCCCTGGATGGAAGAAGTTCCTGATGATGTTGGAACAGGCAAAGTTTGCCAAACGTGTGATTCGGAAGAATGGATATGGCAAAGTAATAGTGTTTACCGCACAGAAAGGAATATTTTTGAGTCGGTTTTTGAAAAAGAATTATTTCGGGCAATATGTGTTGGATATCAGGGATTATACGCCTTTGCTGCGGATACCGTTATGCAATAGGCTGTTGAAATCTGTGATCGATAATTCTGCATATACCGTAATATCCTCGGCTGGTTTCAAGAGATGGCTGCCAGAGTCAGACAAGTATATTGTTTGTCATAACACATCGTTTGAGATGATTGAGTATGGGCTTTGCGATAAAATAGAGAAAGAAAGAGGGAAACATGAATCTTCTCAGGTAACCAAATTGCTGACTATCGGTCAGATTAGAGATACTGAGGCGAATGCGGCTGTGATTGATGCCATACAGACAGACAAGCATCTTGAGATGTATTTTGTCGGGAGTGGCAACAGTGTGCCAAGTCTCGAATCACATTGTCGAGACCATAATTCCGAACGAGTTACCTTTGCTGGCAGATACCACAAAAAGGATGAGCAGAGCATCGTGGAACAATATGATATGATTAATTCATATATGAATCACGATATCAATAGTGACAGCCTGCTTACCAATCGTTTATATTTGTCTGCTATTCTTCGCAAGCCCATCCTTGTGAGAAAAGGCACATTCCAGGCCAAATTGGTCGAGCACTATGGTCTGGGATTAGCAGTAGAGAGTGTAGATACGCTATCATCGGATATTAAGTGCTATCTCGAGAATATTGATATGAGCCGATATGATTCAAATTGCAAGCGTTTCTTGAATGATGTCAAGGCGGAAAATAGGCAATGGGAATCGTCTATCTTGTCGTTTGTCAATGGTTGAATTTGAAATAGTATGAATGTATATGCTTGATTATAAAATAGTTATCGGGGGGGGCAAAATAGAGACTGCCTCAATACGATTCGCCTTTTGGCGGCAATCGAAGTGCTGTATGGACACACCTTGGCTCATTTGGAGATAGGTTCCATACCGGTGTTTAACGAGTTTATAAGATTTTTCAGTGGAGTTCCAATATTCTTCACGATGAGCGGATTCTTGATATGGTGGTCAGTGGGAAGGTCTCACAGTTATTGTGAGTACCTGAAGAAAAGGTTCTGGCGTATCTATCCTGAGCTTTGGCTTGCCGTTCTGGTGGAACTGGTTGTGCTGTTGGCGCTATATCACGAACCTATCAACTGGCCGCAATTCGGGTTGTTCGCCATCACCCAGAGCACTATATTCCAGTTCTGGACTCCCGACTGCCTTAGAGGATATGGATGCGGTTGTCCGAATGGTTCTCTATGGACGATATGCGTGCTGATACAGTTCTATATCTTTGCGTACTTCTTCTACAAGTGGTTGCACGGGAAGAAATTGTGGGTGTGGGTAGTGGCTATTCTTGGTAGCTTAGGATTGAGCTTGGCGACACCTACTATCAGAAGTTCTCTTCCTGAGATAGTCGGAAAACTGTTCGGTCAGACATTGATTCCGTATCTCTGGATGTTCCTATGTGCTGCACTGGTGGCAGAGAAGAAGGATGTGATGATACCATTCCTGAAGAAATACTGGTGGGTGTTTGTGGTTGCTTTGCTATTGAAGAACTACCTGCTTCACTGGGATATTCAGGCTTCGTATTCGATATTCGGAACCCTTCTGCTCTTCCTTGGACTTGTCGGCTTTGCTTACAGCTTCCCGAAACTCAACATCAAGACAGATATATCCTACGGCATCTACATCTACCACATGACAGTCGTGAACGCCCTTATGACCTTCGGTCTGTTCCATAACCCCTGGCTCTTCGTGTTGGTACTGGCAGTCACCTGCCTGTTGGCTTGGATATCCACCAAGACCGTAGGAGCATGGGCAGGGAGGATGAAGGTTAAGAAAGTTAACGGTTAACAAGTTAACATATCTATAAAGAAGATAGTGGAATTATTAGATATGATATCGCCGAAATTTAAACATGTTATAAAGAAAACGGCAATCGTTCTAATTACAACATTGTTGCCAGCAACAATGGGCGTTATTTGTACGCAACAGACAGCAAAAACGTGGTTTAAGGGAGTGTTCCCTATTGATACTTTCCCCTTTTTGTATCGCCCGTTATATCAAGTGATTATTATCATCACTATTTGCGTTGTCATGCCAGTTATTTTTATTATCTGGGTAGAAATTTCAGACCTGAATGCAAATGAACGGGTTGCACAACTATACAATAAATTACTGGCGTATATTCAGCACAGCGTGGATATAAAAAAGAAGAGATTCTTTAAGGAGATAGGTAAACATACAAGTGGCGGAGCAATTTTTTCGAACATAACTCAGCCAATATTGCAAATCGAAGACCTATGCTCTGGATTGTGTAACATACTTTCGGATTATTGTGGGGTGTCAGACATAAAAGGGGCAGTAATTACTTGTAGAGATGGGAAATTGAAAGACTATCTTGTCGTATGTGGCGATGAGCAGCCGACTACTTCGATTTCAGAATTGTCAAAAGGAAATTCACTGGCAAAAAAGGCATTGAGTTCAAGAACGATTTGTGTGGCAGAAGAAGCGAGTAAGGATAAGAATTTTTATCATCCTACAGGTTGTAATATATGCTCGGCTATATGCTTACCTATATTTCGTGGCAGTGACATTAATATGATTGTATGTATGACCTCTAAGACAAAAACTGCTTTTAAGCGGTCAAACATCAAACAATATCGACAGATATTCAGTTACTTTGAGAGCAGAATGCTCCTTGAAAGTTATCTACTTGAACTTAAATCCAAAACGACGAAATAACAATGAAAATAACTATACGAAAGACAAAATCCGTACAGACAGTTTCAGCAGTCAACCACGTGCATGTCCAAATTCATAGTGAAGTCCGCGTTTATACAACACGCCAAATGGCAGAACAGAAAAGGGCTGTTGAAAGCATGGTAGAAAAAAATAATAAGATTTTCCGGACACTTTGATTCAACTGCTTATGAAAATTCTTTCAAATTCAACCACTACAAATCACGGAGAAGTGTTCGTCTCTTTTTGTCGAAAGGCTGAAGAGGTCGTGATGGTCAGTCCGTTCTGCTATTCAGATTTCGCAGACTTTGCGAATACGATTGTTTCTTGTTGTGATATTCGAAGGGTTGTATTTGTAACCTCCCTCAAAACAGAAGAGGTGGCAAGAAAAATTGACGCTCTGATTTCGTTTCGTGACGAGATGAACCGCATCAATGTACAATGGGAGTTGCGAGCAGACAATCATCTGCATGGTAAAATTTACATCTTCAAGAAAAATGGACATCCTTTTTCCGGTATTATCACTTCGGCAAACCTGACTCACAACGGAATGGTGGCTAATCATGAATGGGGTTGTCTGATTGAAGATGAAAAGTTATTGGAGGGCATAGAGCAGCAAGTGCTGGAGGATGCTCCTGACCGACTGACAAGCAATATGCTTGACGAGATAAAGGAACGTGCCGAGAAGAAATTCCCTGAAGGAGTGAAGAACGAACCATCGGAGGCGTTAGATATAGATGATATTCTGCATCCGTATCGCTTATCCAAAGGAACAAAGGTTTTCATAAAGCCAATTGGCGTATCAGGCAATCCTATCTATGAAGGTGATTTTTCGACGGAAGGAGAATCCTATATGTACTTCTCCAAGAAGCGGCCATCGTCGGTATCCGTTGGAGACATACTGATAGCATACGCTGTAGGAGGAAGGAAAATTATTGGTGTTTACAAGGTGACAAGTGAGCCAATGTGGGATGAAGATGGTGACCCTCGTTGGCCATGGTATGTAGAATCGGAGAACCTAACGCCAAAACTCTCCAACTGTAAATGGTCTGAAACTGACCTTTGGGTGACTGGCTATGCCAATCATTATGCTGAAACTTATAATAAACCTGTAACCTATAATGGCGGTATGAACCTCGGAGCCCTCAACTATGGGTGTGATAAGATTAGGCTTGACGATGAGTATGGTCAATATCTATTGGGCAAGGTTATGGATGTTGAACGTAGGTTGATGGAGGATGGGAATGTAGAACGGTAGCACTTCGGAAGATATAAAAATAGAGATTATGGTTGGATGGCTTCCTAAATTGGTATATACCCAAACAAATATTGCAGTAGTTTTCTTTTTCCTTTGGATTAAGCAAGTGTATTGTCATTGGCCTGAATTGACTGTTTATATGCCGACATCACTACACGAGTTTGTAAACGGATGCTATGACATATTTTCTTTGCATTGGCCATTATTGTGTTTTATTGTTGAGTTAGTGATATGCTGGTGTATTATCAATGGAATAAAGCGAAATGCTCCGACACAAACTATTCAGGCTTCTGCCACTGAAAGAGTCTCTATTATTAATGTAAGCAGCATCTTTACCATTATGCCTGTATTTGCTACTCTGATGACAGAAAAAGATTCATTACAATTGATCTTCGTGTTGGCTTTCCTGTTGATTTATGAGGTAATTTCATTTAAAACAGGCTGTTCTAATCTCACAATGTCTATTCTGGGCTACAAAGAGTATAAGGTCGTGTCGTCAGACAATATGAATCATAGGATTTTAACCAAAAAGAAAATCCGGAAAGGTGATAGTTGCCATCATGTTATAGAGTTTAATGACATTTACGTAGAAGTTTAAGCATTATGATACATTTTTTTGCGTTGCTAAGAAGTGACAATATTCAAATTCGTAGGATACCTTTGGAACAAGCTGTTGAGGCAGATGTGAAAGCACTGTTTACTTCTCATTATGATGAGTATTTTCATGATATGAATTTTGAGCCTTTTGAGATTGGTTATACACCACAAGAGGATACAACGTCTTTTGTAGATATGGCGTTGGCGGCAGAGTTCAATGACATACCCAATAATACTAATGTTTACAATGAATTAGATCGTAATAACGAAATTACAGAGATCAAAGTCATCTTTATTTATGATGAAGCGTCACAGACGTACTATTTCCAGAATTTCGACAAAAGGAATCTGCTGAATAGGAAGAAAATCGCAGTATGGAGCAATAATAATACATTTACAACGATTCAGGAATCAAATGTCTTTATCATAGACAATGCAGTTCATGCGATACATAAAGAAGGAAAACTATATTTCAAAAACTTTGTACAGGCAGGAAAGGTATTTGACCTAACCAGCTTTTTCTCAGAAGCATCTGAACAAGATATGGATGAAATATTTGGAGAACCTCTTTTCAATTCAGATATACAATGGCTGAAAGATAACTCTGATTCCATTATGAAGAAACAGATAACAGCATTGAAGAGATCTGGCATATTGGATAAGATAAAGCCAGAAACAAAGAAGTTTAAGGATGCTGCAAAAAGAGTTGGCATTCCAGAGAATGTTTATAATACAGGACAGATTGTACTACCTCAAGATAAAAAGCAATGCAAACAAGTGCTGGCTTTCTTGAATCAAGACTTCTTCCCAGGACTGCTAACTCCCAAGCAGTTATTCCGAACTAATTCCAAAAAGAAAGTGTGAATGAAATAAACTTTCCTCTAACAATGCACGAACTCCTTACATATACCGACTCCGACTTCAACGACCTTTTAGACTTGATGCAAGAACTATCCAGTAGCATCATCTTTACAAGGAAATCCTTGGAGCGGATGCTGGCTGACAGCAACAGCCATCTGTACGTAATTCGTGAAGAAGGGGATTTGAGGCTTATAGCTTATAGCTTAGAGTAACCAAAGTAACTTAAGTAACCGATAAAGGTTGAAAATGTATGGTGTATGGAAATTAGGAATTTAGGAAGTTAAGGAATTAGTTGTATTTTCGCATAATTGAAGTTTAGACTATGAACGACAAAGTAGAGAAAACGGAAGGAACGGCAGGGGAGATAGTTCTCTACCAGCCGGATGAGAAGACCAGACTTGAGGTGCGTGTGGATGCTGACACAGTATGGTTGACTCAACAGCAGATGGGGCAGCTGTTTGGAACGAATCGTCAGGCAATCACAAAACATCTCAAGAATATCTATGATACAGAAGAACTGGTTCGTGAGTCAACAAGTTCCATTTTGGAACTAGTTCAAAAGGAAGGGTCTCGTTCTGTTCGACGTAAGATTGAGTTTTACAATCTTGATGTGATTATTTCTGTGGGATACAGGGTTAATACTCGTCGTGGTATCCTTTTCCGCCAGTGGGCAAATGCTGTTCTGAAGCAATACCTCCTCCAGGGCTATAGCATCAACCGTCAGATGGTAGCACTCCAGCGGTATGTAGATGACCGCCTGCTGAAGATTGAGGATCGATTGGACAGTCAGCAGGAGAACATCGACTTCTACATCAAGACTAATCAGCAGCCGTCTGAGCTGGTCATCCCCACGGGATGCGTTTGGGATGCATATTCGTATCTTTCGGATCTGGTGCGGACTGCAAAGAAGAGGGTTATCCTTATTGACAATTTCATTGATGACCGTACTCTGTTGCTGCTTGACAAACGCTCTGCTGGCGTTGGGGCTACGGTATATACGAGATATAGCGAGAAGGCGGAACTTGATTTTGCGAAGCACAATTCCCAGTACGAGCCAGTCCAGCGTGTGCAGTTGCCACATTCGGTTCACGACCGCTATCTGATTGTGGATGATGACGTATGGCTATTGGGCAGTTCTGTCAAGGATATGGGTCGCGGACTGACCACAATCATCCGCACTGAGATTAATCCAGAGTATATTCTGGGGTGCGTAAAGAGGTGAGGAATTTAGGAAGTTTATGACCCACGAAGATAGTTGGAATCAGAACTTTGAGTTGCTCAAAGCCTACATTGAGGAGCATCATCATCTTCCAGATAAAAAGAAGGTGGAGAACAGAGGCTTGCTCTCGTGGGCGAAATTTCAAAGAAAGCGCATCAAGGCTGGTGCTCTGGATGAAGAAAAGACGAGACTGTTTCTGGAGCTGATGGATAGTAGGTCGAAGGAGCATTGTGGGGGAAGGAGGAAGAATTTAGGAAACCAGGAAATTAGGAATTTAGGAATTAGTTGTATTTTCGCATAATTGAAATTTAGACTATGAACGACAAAGTAGAGAAAACGGAAGGGACTGCTGGGGAGATAGTTCTCTACCAGCCCGATGATAATGTCAGAATAGAGGTTCGTCTGGATTCTGATATGGAGACTGTATGGCTTACGCAGGCGCAAATGGCTGAATTATTCCAAAAGGATCAGTCAAATATAGCTCGCCACATCAGGAATGTTTTTGATGAAGGTGAACTGATGGAGGATAGTAATATGCAAATTTTGCATAATACTCTGTCGAAATATAAACCGACCAAAATCTATAGCCTTGACGTTATCATTTCTGTAGGTTATAGGGTTAAGTCGCAACGAGGCACAATGTTCAGAATATGGGCGACTAAAGTTCTTAAAGAGCATCTGCTTCGTGGCTATTCCATCAATCGCCAGCTTATTGCTCTTCAAGAGCGTACGGATGAGCGTTTCATGGATATCCAGCAGCAATTGAGTGAACAGAAGCAGCAGGTGGAGTTTCTGGTGGATATGCATCGGCAGCCAGAAGATCGGATTTTCTCCACAGGATGTGTGTTTGACGCTTGGGAATATGTTGCGGCTCTTGTGAGGGAGGCTAAGAACAGGATAATCCTGATTGACAACTATTGTGATGAACGTACACTGACGTTGCTCTCGAAGCGACAGTCCAATGTGGAATGTACCATATACACCCGCTTCAATGAGGCTTTCGATACGGATTTGGAAAAGCATAACCGACAGTATCCTGCCATCAATAAAGTCCAGCTTCCGCAGAAGGAACACGATAGATTCTTGATAATCGACGATACAGTATATATCTTGGGCGACAGCCTGAAGAATCTTGGTCATTCGATGACGACAGTCCTCAAGACTTCATTTACGGTTGAGGAGATATTAAGGAAGTTGAAGGAATGATGGAACTTAGGAATTTAGGAAATTAGGAAATTTATGACCCGCGAAGAAGGTTGGAATCAGAACTTTGAGTTGCTCAAAGCATACATTGATGAGCATCATCATCTGCCAGACAAAAAGAAGGTGGAGAATAGAGGATTGCTTTCGTGGGCAAAATATCAGAGAAAGAGGATAAAGGCTGGCGCTCTGGACGAGGAGAAGACAAGGCTGTTTTTGGAACTGATGGACAGCAGGTCGAAGGAGCATACAGGATGAAGGAGGAAAGTTAACGCTTAACAATTAACAATTTAACAATAATACCGAACTGAATATACAGAATTTGACAACAATATGAACCTACTTTACCTTACAATGTCCCCTGTGACGGACATCAATGCAGGGGGCGTGCATACGGATTTTTTGAGGAAGTTCCGCGATGAGGGACACAATGTCTATGTGGTCTCGCCAAGGGAGCGGAGAATGGGATTGCCCACGAGTCTGAAGGAGCAGGACGGCATCAGGATTCTGGGTGTACGGACGCTGAATGTGACTCGTGCGAATGTGGTGGAGAAGGGCCTGGGGCAGGTGTCGATTGAGCTGCTGTTCAAGCGTGCCATCAGGAGGTATTTCCGTGGGGTGAAGTTCGACATCATAGCATACGCCACTCCTCCAATCACACTCGTTGGGGCGATAAAGTATGTGAAATGCCTGAATCCCGAGGCAATGACCTATCTGCTGCTGAAGGATATCTTTCCGCAGAATGCAGTGGATTTGGGGATGCTCGTTGATAGCTTAGAGCTTAGAGCTTATAGCTTAGAGAAGTGGCCGGTGAGGTTGGTGAAGTATTTGCTGTATCGGTCGTTCCGAAGGAAGGAGAAGGAGCTCTACCGCATCAGCGACTGGATAGGATGTATGAGTCCGGCGAATGTGAAATACGTAATTGAGCATAATCCTGAGGTCGATCCCGGGAAGGTGGAGGTGTGTCCGAATACTTTTGCCGTTCCGGCAAAGAGCTTAGAGCTTAGGGCTGAGAGCTTAGAGAACGAAAACGATAACGAAAACTTTGTTGCCATTCGTCAGAAGTATGGGTTGCCGGTGGATAAGCCGGTGTTCTTCTATGGGGGGAATCTTGGGCAGCCGCAGGGGATTCCGTTCCTTATCAAGTGTCTGGATGCCAACCGTTCGCGGGAGGATTGCCATTTCCTGATTGTGGGGGACGGGACGTATTATCCGCTTCTTCATAAATGGTTTGAGAGCTTAAAGCTTAGAGCTTATGGTTTAGAGGATGGGGGTGAGAACGGGAAAGACTCTCAGCTCTCAGCTCTCAGCTATAAGCCAAACATCACGGTGATGAAGCGGTTGCCGAAGGAGGATTACGACACTCTGGCGCGTTCGTGCGATGTGGGGCTGATATTCCTCGACTACCGCTTCACCATCCCGAACTACCCGAGCCGACTGCTCAGCTGCCTCACTCAGCACAAGCCCATCATCGCCTGCACCGACCCGAATTGCGACACCGGCACAATTGCCGAAGCCAACGGCTACGGCTTCTGGTGCCCGAGCAACTCCGTTGAGGCTTTCACAGCAGCCGTTGACAAGATGCTCGCCTCCGACATCCGCCAGATGGGCGAAAACGGATACAAGTTCTTCTTAGAGAACTATACCGTGCAGAATACTTACGATACGATAATGAAACACTTCCAGATATGACAACTTCACAGAAAGTTTATATAGCATTGGTCAATCGCCCCATCGGATTCCTTGGGGCACAGGTTCACGGCAGCAACAACATCAGCTGGACAAAGAAGTTTGAGTATGATAAGAGGGTATTTGTCGTTTAATTCGTAATATGGAAGAAAATAAGATAACAACTGGCATAATGACTATTTCCGCAGATTTGTTCTCGGATTTGTGTGGCATCATTGAAACATTGTGTACGCATGCGTACATTTTATACCCAACTTCCAGATAAGGTAGAGAAATTTTGCGGTATGAAAAACGGAAATAACAACAATAATGATAAAAGAGTCGTGAAAATTCACGATGTGCAGATTGACAGCGATTACGCTCAGTGGCTTAATGAGATTAAGTTACGCTACCGTAGTGCTCAGATCAAGGCGGCAGTTAAGGTAAATGCCGAGCAACTGCTTTTCAACTGGCAGTTGGGAAGGGATCTTGTGACTCGCAAGGCCGAAGAGCAATGGGGAGCCGGTGTTGTAGAGCAGCTCAGCCTTGATCTACAAAACGCCTTTCCCGAGACCAAAGGATTCAGTGCCGCCAATTTATGGCGTATGAAACAATGGTTTCTGTTTTACTCATCAAAAGCTAATCCAGAAAAACTCGCACAACTTGTGCGAGAATTACAAATGCCAGAAAATCAGTTGTCTATGATTCTCGCACAGCCTGTGCGAGAATTGGATTTCCCACATGTGTTCGGATTTGTTCCATGGGGTCACCACATTGAAATTATCGAGCATTGCCAGTCATTGGATGAGGCTCTGTTCTACATCAAGAAGACAATTGAGGGCGGATGGAGCAGAAATACTCTTTCAAATTGCATCAAAGCAAAACTTTACCATAACTCCGGTAAAGCAATCTCCAATTTTGCCGACAAACTACCGTCTCCTCAAAGCGAACTGGCGCAGGCTATCACCAAAGACACATACGACTTCGGTTTCATTTCGTTGGAGGAGGGATACAAAGAAGAAGCGCTCGAAACCGAACTTGAAAAGCAGCTCACGCGCTTCCTGTTGGAACTCGGAACAGGCTTCGCATATATGGGCAGACAAAAACAGCTTATCATCGCCGGCAAGACCCGGAAGCTTGATATGCTCTTCTTCCATATTCCGCTCAACTGCTATGTAGTTGTCGAACTCAAGGCTGTACCGTTCCAACCGGAGTTCGCAGGGAAGCTGAACTTCTATGTAAATGCAGTTGACGACCTGATTAAGACTCCATCACAGAATCCGACCATCGGACTTCTGATATGCAGCAACAAGGACGAAACCGAAGTACAATATGCATTCAACGGAATAACAACCCCTATGGGCGTAGCATCATACGACAATGTTCAAGTGAAAAGACTTCAGGAGCAACTGCCTTCTGTCGAAGAGTTAAAGGCAAGGATTCGGCTGCTCGAGGAAGAACTCCGGGATTTAGGTTAGAGGTTAGTGGTTAGAGTTATGAAACAGAATACATTTAGAAGCTGTTTTGATTTGTTCGATAGGGATTTGCATTATATTTTCGAGCAGATTTTTCTTGTTTTGCGACGAAGAATAGTGGACTATTCGAGGAGTGAAACGAGGAAAAGATGCCGGAAAGATATGCAAATCGCATCAAAATGACATACAATATAATTATCATTGTAAGAAATCAAAACGGCTTCTTAGGGAGCTGGAGGTTTATAAGGAGGGCAAGAAACTCGTTAAGGAGGTTTACCGCCTTTTGAATAAGTTTCCGAAGGAGGAACAATATGCGATGTGTGATCAGCTGAGAAGGGCTGTCATTTCAATAACATCGAACATTGCAGAAGGTAGTGGACGGGGTTCAAACAAGGAGAAAGTCCATTTTCTGGAAATCAGTTACGGCAGTCTGATGGAAGTGCTGAGTCAGATGGACGTGGCTTGTGACTTGGAATATATAACAAAAGAAGAATTTAACAACATCGAGGTGATGGTGGAGAATGTTGGCCGTCCCTTATCAGGTCTGAAGAATTATTTCAACCGCAAGAACTCTCTAACCTCTAACCTCTAACCCCTAACCTTATAAAAAAAAGATATGACCACACAACAGAAATTATATATCGTAAATTCATAATACAGCATGGGGAAAGAGAATGACATACCTTCAGCGGAGGTTCTGTCGGCGGCAAGGCTGATAAGGACTGCCATCCTGCAAAGTCAGGAACGGGCTGTGAAGGCTGTGAACCAGGAGCAGTTGGCACTATATTTCGGAATAGGACGTTTCATCTCGCTGAATACCCGAAACCGCAACTGGGGCAGCGGAGTGATAGAGAGCATCAGCCGGACGCTAAGGCAGGAACTGCCAGGGCTGAGAGGGTTCTCAGAGCGTAATCTCAAGAATATGCGTGCCTTTTACGAGGCTTGGAGTGCGCTTGAGACAAATTCGGCAGTCGCAACTGCCGAATTACCTTCCAAAACGGTAGTCACAACTGCCGAAACAGTTGAAGCCGTTGATGACGAGTGTAATACGATTCGCCAGTTGCAACTGACAAATTATTCCGGATTCCCTTTGACGGAGTTTCTCAGCATCAGTTTCACGCACCACGTGACGATTTTCACATACGCCAAGGATACGGAAGAGCGGCTGTTCTACATCCGCTATGCCCACAACTATAAGCCCACGGTTGATGAGTTGGAAGTGGCGATTCGCAAACACAATCTCTATCACCATCAGGGGTCGATGCCGAACAATTTTATCAGCACCATGCCTGATTACAAACAGGCCTTCCGTGCCATACAGATGTTCAAGGATGATTATATTCTGGACTATATCAATGTGGAGCAGTTGGGGATTCGTGATGAAGAAGTTGATGAGCGTGTGGTGGAGCAGAGCATCGTACACAACGTGAAGAACTTCATCATGACCTTTGGCAAGGGCTTCACCTTCATTGGCAATCAAGTCCATTACGACAAACTCGGTCACGACCACTGGATAGACCTCCTCTTCTACAACCGTGACCTTCGCCGCACTGTGGTCTTCGAACTGAAGAAGGGTGCTTTCAAAGTCGCATATCTTGCCCAGCTCAGCAGCTACCTACGCATCCTCAATGACGAAGACCGCCGCGAAGGCGAAAATGCACCTGTCGGCATCATCCTCTGCAAGAACATGGACAAAGAGTACGTCAACTACATTATGCAGGACTTCCGTCAACCAATGGGTGTTGCGACCTATAAGACTGCCGATGAAGTAGAGCCTGAGCTAATCAAGCTTCTGCCTCCAAAAGAGGATCTGATGAAGCTTATTGAGCAATCTGAGGATTAGAGGAGACCCTCCTCGAACACCGCACCGACGCTTACGATACTCTCTACATCGGCTGCGAGACTGTTTGTGCCAACGAGAGCAGAGCGGAACTTGTTCCGGCTATGCCGAGTGCAGCCAAACTTGGTGCACTTGTGCACAAATTTCCGTATCGAGACGCTTTCTCTATCAATGTTTCGGGGGTACTATAACTATTTCCAAACATCAAGGAATTTCCAGTTTGTGGGGAATCCCATTTCTTGTAAATTAAGAAGATTTCCACCGTCGCCTATGATTGAAAGGATGTTGCGTTTCAAATCACTATTGGGACTGATTATAT
>CALBNV010000054.1 GCA_937896895.1 uncultured Bacteroidales bacterium
CCCTGCCATGTATTCCTCGCCCCACACTGCGCCGCGCTTCGTATGGGGTTAATAGGGTAGTGTGCCTTCGGCACACGGAACCGTACACAGCGTGTCGGAGACACGCCATCCTATTATCCCCCGACAAGCGTAGCGCAGTCTGGGGTTACAGAGTACAAAGCGCAGCGCAGTCCGGGGCTGCGGAGTACAACCAAGGTGGTCAAAAGAGGTTGTGTCAGGTTGTAGAGACGGTGCACGCACCGTCTGAATGAAAAGACGGTTTTTGAGACGGGTCGTTTTCATTAAATTCAGGTTCCGTTTTTATATATCAACAAGCCATTCTGCCAAGTCAACTATTTCAATTCCTTGATAATCATAGCGAGGATTGCGTGTCCGTGCAATTATCATTTTTGGATATGCATCTCTGATTTGAAGCAGAGGAGTGTATTCACGAGCGAATGTACCTTCATTACTTATGTCGTCGCTTACTTGAACATATAATTTTTCCGAGCCTTTAATGGCAACAAAATCAATTTCTTTCTGGTATAATTTGCCAACGTAAATCTCGTAACCACGCCTTAGTAATTCAAGACATACAATGTTCTCATACATACGGCCCCAATCCATGTTTCGGTGTCCTAAAACAGCAAAACGTATGCCTGTATCGGCGAGATAAAATTTGTTGAGAGATTGCAGATATTTCTTTCCGCGAATGTCATATCGGTCAATCTTGTAAAGCACAAACGACTTTGCCAGATATTCAAGGTACGCCGATATTGTAACGTGGTTGGTGCTTATCCCGTTTTTTGTTAGATTTTCAGAAATGCTGTTTGGAGAGGAAATGTTGCTCACATTGTCCATCATATATTCGACAAGTCTTGTCAGGACTCTGTTGTCGGGAAGATTATATTTCTCTACCAAGTCTCTTTGAAGAATAGTGTTGTAAACGTCACGGATATATGTTGTCTTGTCTTCTGCTTTTTCATAAAGATAACTGCCGGCAAGACCTCCTTCAATCACATAATTATCAAATTGTCTTTGGATATTGTCATCCTCACCAAAATATTTTCTGTATTCATTAAAACTGAATGGAAACACCTGAATCTCAATATAACGACCTGTGAACAAAGTTGCCAAATCGCTTGAAAGCATGAAGGCGTTGCTGCCTGTCAGATAAATGTCATATTTTTCAGTTGCATGTAAACTATTGATTGCCAATTCAAAATGTTCGCACATCTGAATTTCGTCAATGCAGATGTAATTGTTCTTGCCACAAATGTAATGCTCTTCAATATAATTATTCAATGCGTGGTATTCTTTTAGTGGCTCTGTATTTAGCAGACGGAAATCAATGAAAATGATGTTTGCTTTGTCATCAATCTTACGCAAATAATCCATATATGACAGTAGTAGTTTTGACTTTCCGGCACGTCTTATTCCTGTTATTATTTTTATGTCCGGAGAGCCTTTTTTTGACTTTATTCTGTCGAGATAAATGTTTCTTTCAATCAGTTTCATTTTCAAAACTTTAATATTTTTACACTTTTGAAATCGCTGCAAAAATACACATAATATTTTGAATCAGATGGTTTTTTGAAAAAATAATTTGTTGTCAAGCCGTCGTTGTCCGGCTGTAGAGACGCGCCGCAGCGCGTCTCTACGAAGGCAAAAGGAAATAAAAAACATTCGTACAATTCGTGTAATTCGTGGTGAAATTTTTTTTCATCAATTACCATCAGATTTCACGGAAAATGTATAATTTTGCACGCGAATAAAAAATGGAGCATTATGATTATCAGTGTGGCAAATCCTATTTATGACACGGTGTTCAAGTTCTTGCTGGAAGACGAGCGCATTGTGAAGACTCTCATATCCGCCTTGTTGCAGCGTGAGGTGAAGTCGGTGGAGGTGAGAAAACACGAATACACCAACGGGAACCGTGACAAGATTTCGATGTTCAGGATAGATTTCGGGGCGCAGGTGCTTCAGGATGACGGCAGTTACAAGTTGGTACTGATAGAGTTGCAGAAGACATGGCTTGAGACGGAGACGCTGCGGTTTCGCCAATATCTCGGTACGCAGTATTCAAGTGCCGACAACATGTTGAGAGACGACAAGGGCGACAGCCATGGCATCCCGATGGTGACGGTGTATCTGCTCGGCCACCGTGTCGGCGACATCGAGGAGCCGATACTGTACGTGCGCCACAAGTCGTTTGATTATTACGGCAATGAGGTGACGAAAGGCCTCCCGGATCCGTTCGTGGAGAGTCTCGTGCACGACAGCATCATAGTTCAGATACCGTTGTTGAGAGGTCAGAAGAACAACAGACTGGAGGAGATTCTCTCTATTTTTGACCAGAGTAACAAGGACAAGAGAAATGCGCAAGTGCTTAACATTGAAGACAACTCCTTCAGCGGCGATGCTGACATGGAGCGCATCGTGCATCGTCTGCTGGCCGCCGCCTCAAATTCAAAGGTCTGTCAGGACATGAATGTTGAGGAGGAATATTTCATGGCGATCGAAGACAGAGATACTGCAATCATGGCGAGAGACGAAAAGATCAAAGAGCTTGATTTGCGGGTTAGTGAGAAGGAAGCTCAAATAAGCGAGAAGGACTCGCAGATAGATGAAAAGAACCAGGCTCTTATGGCTTCCGCAAAGGCATTGAAAAAAGCCGGGCTGTCTGTCGATGACATCGCAGAAATGACCACGCTGCCTGTTGAAGTCATTCGCGGTTTGTAGGGTTTAAAAAAATCAAACATTATTGCAGAAAATTATCTTATGAGAAAATTATTGCTTTTGTCAGTGATGTTGAGCATCTCAGTTGTCTCGTTTTCGCAGGTGTTTAAATCGAATGTCGCTGAATCTGAACGAATCAAGAAAGATACATGCTATTATTGGTATCAAGGTGCAGATGATTTTGAGACTGTCGAGGATGCCGAGGATGATGCCATCACAGGTCTGCTCGAGAGCGTCAAGAAGAATTATAAGTCGAACATCGTGACAATCGGCAGCGACAACACACGCCTGCTGAACTGCGTCTTCGAGACGTTCAAGCCTTTCGTCGAGCAAAACATACAATACCTGACACTGAAGTCTGGCGACGCCAACAGCGTCTTCGCATACGTCAGCAAGGCCTCGTTCCGCGAGGCGTGCGCCGAAAGGAAAAACGACATCGACTATTACATCCGCATGGCCGACGGTGCGATGAACAAGGAAAACGTGGGCGACGCCCTGCGCTATTACTACATCGCGATGATGCTCTGCTGCTCCCATCCTGACGGCAACGATTTGACTGTCACTGATGAAGAGACTTCGCATGAGGTGAAGATGGTGAAATGGCTCTCGAACAAGATTGACGGCGACGAAGGAATACTCGGTCTGGTGAGGTTCATTGTCAAAAACTGGAAAGAGACCGATGACAAGGTCATCGCTGAACTTGATGTCTCGACGACGACAGACATCAAAATCAGCAACATAACTTTCAAATACAACAACGGACGTTTCAACCAGACGTGTAACGTGTCGAACGGAAGGGCGGAGGTGGAACTGTTTAAAAATGAAGATGTTGTCAAAGACATTGACGTTGAGATAGATATGTCGTACGACGATGTGGAGTCTGAAGAGCCGGCGGCATACGCCATGATTAAGTTTCTGCGTAAGAAGGTGGGTTTCAGCAAGACCGGCAAGACCATCAACAGCCGCAGCAAAAACCGCCCGAAAAAAGATGTGTCCGAAGAAGATCCGGTAGTCAAGGCTGACGGCGGCAACGGCGATTCCGTTGAGAAATATATGGTCGGCGATGATGCTTATCTGAAAAATATGAAGCTGATAGAAAACGCCATCCGCCTCGGCGAATATGAGTCGGTGCGTCACCTTTTCTCGCCTGAAGGCTATGAGTCCCTCATGAAGCTGAAGGGCTACGGCAAAGCGTCAATCATCGGCACGCCGGATTATAAGTTGTTGGCTTTCAACGGCGAAGTGATATGCCGGTGCCTCCCCATGAAGTTCGGCTTCAACAATATGTCGTTCACCCGTGATGTCGTTTTCCGTTTCGACAGGGAGACAGAAAAGGTGACTTCGATAGCGTTCCGGCTCTCGGACACCGCCGAGAAAGGCATTTGGGACAACAAGAACTGGAAGGTTGACTCGCGCCTTGTGCTGATAAATTTCCTTGAGGACTATCAGACGGCTTACGCGTTCAAACAACTTGAATATCTCGACAAAATCTTCTCCGACGACGCATTGATAATCGTGGGTCATGTCGTTGAAAGCAAGCCTGTTACACAAGACGGGGTGCTTTACGGCAACAACACAAAGGTTGAACGCACAAAAAAAACGAAGGCGCAGTATCTTCAAGATCTGGGGCGACAGTTCAGGAATAAGAACTACATCAACATTCATTTTACCGACATCGACGTGCACCGCGCCGCCGGTGAAGACGAGGAAGTGTTCGGCGTTCAGGTCAAACAGTATTATCATTCAGATACTTACAACGATGAGGGCTATCTCTTCCTCATGGTTGACCTCCGTGAAGAACTGCCGATCATCCATGTGAGGACATGGCAGCCCGGCAAGACCGACATCAAAGACCTGATAACGTTGAAGGACGTTCTGTGAAATGCAGTAGTTTGGCCGTGAGATGTTTATAGATTTCTCCTGAACACCTCCGCCATGATAATCCCCGCCGCCATGCTCGCGTTCAGCGACTCGGTCTCGCTTCCCTCGGCTTTCGGGATGGTAATCGGACAGTTGACGTATGGCATCACGTTCTCCCTGATGCCGTGCGACTCGCTCCCGATGATGATAACCCCTTGATTGTCTTTGATTTGTGTCTGATAAAGGTTCTTCCCCTGCATCAAGGCTCCGAAGACGGGTGTTTTCACTTCTTTTAAAAAATCAACGATATTTGTTTCAGAAATCTGTGTCCTGAATATCGACCCCATCGTTGACTGTATGACTTTCGGCTGCCACGGGTCGCAGGTGTCTTCGGATATGACGATTTTCTTTATTCCGAACCAGTCGGCGGTGCGGATGATGGTGCCGAGATTGCCCATATCGGAGGGGTTGACCAGTACGATATGATGGCGCGCAGGGTCGAGCGTGCAGGCGTATTTGACGAAAAGGCCGATCGCAAAGCAGTTTTCCTTCGGGGAAAGCCGTTCGATCGTTTTATCATCGGTGACGAGCGGAACATTCAGCCGCGCCGCGCGCTCCTTGAGCAGATCATAGCCCTTGGCGATGCGGGAGGAAACGATGATACGAAAAACGGCTGACGGACAGTGGTCCATCAGCTCGATCGTCGGGAATACCCCGCAGGTATAGGAATAAGGAAAATCCTTTTTATAAGGCCGGGCCTTGATTTCCAGACAATCCCCCGGCCGTGTTGCGTATTCTATCATCTTAATACTTGTAAATCGTCTTGCGCCGCTCGAACTCTTCTTCTTCCAGCATCTTTTCTGCCTTGTCGGAAATTCCGTGCGCCCAGGATGCCATGTCGGCAAGAATCGCTTCCGTCTCGGCGTCCTCGTCGCTCGTCTATGCCAGAGGCTCGATACTCGGCCCCATCTTCTCACAAATGCTCTTCCTTTTTGTGGGTGCAGCCGTGGCATGGATTGTGCAGTTTGCGCCCTCGAAGTGGATTCAGAATATCGGTATCGGCATTTGGGCCGTGAGCGACCTGCTCTG
>CALBNV010000055.1 GCA_937896895.1 uncultured Bacteroidales bacterium
AAAATATGGGCTTCACTGCCACCGGTTAAAGTTGCATTTGTCTCTTGAATTTAGGCTTAAATAAAACTAGAGCGATAAAAAAACGCCAACACTTGATAGTCAATGTGCTGGCGTTTGTAGTTGTGCTCCCACAAGGACTTGAACCTTGGACCAACTGATTATGAGTCAGCTACTCTAACCGACTGAGCTATAGGAGCCGCAACGAGCCTGAAAATTTATTTCAGAAAACCCTTGCTTTTTCGGCTGCAAATTTACAACTTTGCAGCGAATTTTCAACAAAAATTTAAAAAAAAATGAAAACAGCTCATTCTGACATAAAAAACATCATCTTCGACCTCGGCGGAGTGATCATCGACATCGATACTCAAGCCATTGTGAATCAAATGAATAAAATGGGATTCACTAACATTGAAAAGCTGCATGACCCAGAGTTTTTGGCAATATTGGAACGCTTCGAAAAAGGCATTATCAAGGCCTCAACGTTCAGAAATGAAGTGAAAAATTTTCTCAAAATCAGCGTAACCGACACCGTTTTTGACGAAATCTGGAACTCGATGCTCTTCGATATCCCTCAACGTCGCATCGACCTGGTGAAACAACTCAAACAGAATTACCACGTCTTCCTGCTCAGCAACTCCAACGAGATACATTACGACCTGTACGTCCGCGACCTCCAGCTGCGCTACGGATACCGCGAGTTCGACAGCCTCTTCGACAAGGCGTTCTTCTCGTTCGCGCTGCATCTGTCAAAACCTGACTTGGACATTTTCCGCTACGTCCTCGATTCCGAGAGCCTGAAACCCGAAGAGACGCTCTTCATCGACGACCTCGAAGAAAACCGCGCCGCCGCGCGCAGACTCGGCATCCACACCATTGATGTCGCGACAGGCTCACGTATCGTTGACCTGTTCGAGAACGGCCTGCTGAAAGCAAACACGAAAATCGACTGAACACCAAAGCTCACCACCTTTAGTTTTGCAGTTGCAAAACAAGGTTAAAAAACAAGGCGTATAGGTCAAAATTTATTCGGCAAATAATTTTACATAAAAGATGCCGCTTTCTCAAACGGCATCTTTTCAAACTAAACTCTAAGCTCTAAGCTCTAAACTCTAAGCTCTAAACTCTAAGCTCTAAACTCTAAGCTCTTATCTAACAACTTTCCCTTTCAGAATCATCTTTTCGACTTTATTCGCGCCGTAGTAATACGGCATGAACTCAAGCTGTGTCATTGGTTTTGTGATTATTACGTTGGCGATTTTGCCTTTGGTTATCGAGCCGAGCTCCTCGCTAACGCCCATTGCGTAAGCTGTGTTCAAGGTCGTGGCGTTGAGTGCTTCCTCCGGTGTCATCCTGTATCTTATACAGGCGCACGAAAGGACGAACTGCATGTTTCCCGACGGCGACGTCCCCGGGTTGAAGTCCGATGCCATGGCGACCGGCAACCCCGCGTTTATCATGTCGCGCACCGGCGAGAGCGGGAGGTTCAGGAAGAACGCGCAGCCGGGCAGCACCGTCGGCATCGTCTCCGAGCCTTTCAGCGCGTCGATCTCGGCCTTGCCCATCTGTTCGAGGTGGTCAACGCTGATGGCACCGTATTTCACCCCGACCTGCACGCCGCCCGACACCGCCATCTCGTTGGCGTGGATCTTCGGTCTCATGCCGTATTTGATGCCCTGCATGAGAATACGCTCCGTGTCCTCGCAGGTGAAGAAACCCTTGTCGCAGAACACGTCGATGAAGTCGGCGAGGTCTTCAGCCGCCACCATCGGTATCATCTCGTTGATGACCAGGTCAACGTAGTCCTCCTGATGTCCGCGGTATTCCATCGGGATGCCGTGGGCGCCGAGGAAATTTGATTTTATCGTCAGCGGCGAGTTCTCTTTCAAACGCTTGATGACGCGCAGCATCTTCAGCTCGCTCTCGGTGGTGAGGCCGTAGCCGCTCTTTATCTCGACGGCTCCGGTGCCCATGCGCATTATCTCTTCGAGGCGCATCATCGCCGACTCGTAAAGTTCGTCTTCGCTCGCGGCAGCCGTTGCCTTGGCGGAATTGAGTATGCCACCGCCGCGTTTTGCAATGTCCTCGTAGCTCAGGCCGCGGATCTTGTCGCAGAACTCCATCTCGCGTGAGTTCGCATAGACGAGATGCGTGTGCGAGTCGCAGAACGCCGGAAGCACGAGGCCGCCCTTGGCATCGACGACTCTCTTCTCCGTTGCAAGATATTCTTGCAGTTTCGCAGAATCCATAGTGCCATAATCGGCAATCTTGCTGCCCTTTATATAAAGGTATGCGTTCTTTATCCTTCCAAGCTCCGACATCCCGGCTCCCGATTTCATCAGGCTGCCGTCTTCAAGGACGCCGCAGAGCTCTTTGATGTTTGTTATTAACATGTTTTAAAGTTTTTGAAAGTGTGGAGTTTTAAGAGTTAAGAGTGGAGTTGGGATGGAAACTCCACTCTCAAAACTCCACTCTTAACACTAATATTTGTAAACTAACGATTCTCAAAGAGTTTCTGCCAGTTCTTGTACTCGCGTTTCTTCCACGGGCCGTTGTGATAGACGTATGAGGCGATCATCGGGATGACGGTGGTGCCTTCGGCATAAACCATCTGCTGGAGCTTCTCGCTCACCTTGCCCCACGAGCCGGCCTCGAGCAGTGTCGATGACGAGCAGGCGCCGTCGCGGACATCGGCGACGGTAATCTGGATGGCGTATTTGTGCATCGGGACATCGTAGCCGAGGATTTCGGCGCAGACGACAGTGTCTTGCGCGAAGTTCTTAGGAGTGCCGCCGCCGACCATGAACAGACCTGTCTGTGGGGCGTTCATCTTGATTTCAGTGAGTTCGATGAAGTCGCGGACCGAGTCGATGCTGACATATTTCTCGTTCTTGTGGGTGCGTTCCCACTGGTGTTTTCCGATGCCGAAGCCCGCCGACGAGTCGCTGAATGCCGGGCAGAACATCGGGACGCCACACTCGTAGCATGTCTGGATGAGGCTGTCTTTCTTCACGCCGTGGCCGTCATGAAGCCATTTGCCGAGGTTCCACAGGAACTCGCGCGACGAGTACGGACGCGGTTCGAGGATGTTTGAAAGCTCGTATGTGGCGTTGTCGCAGGCCTGGAGCTGCTCCTCATCGATGAAGGTGTCATAGATGCGGTCGATGTAAAGCTCGCGGAGCTTCGTGTCGGCGATGACGTTCTCTTTCTCACCAATATAATGTTTGAAGCCGAGAGCCTCGAAGAGGTCCATGTCGATGACTGACGCGCCTGTCGAGACGACGACGTCGATCATCTTGTTGCGGACCATGTCAACATAGACCTGCATGCAGCCTGCCGCAGATGTCGAGCCGGCGAGCGTGAGGATGTTGGTACACTGTTTCTCCTTGCACATCATCATGAAGATGTCGGCCGCACGTGCCGTGTCGCGTGAGGTGAACGACATCTGGCGCATCGCGTCGATGATTTCCGTTGAGTCGTACTTCTTGATGTCAATGTGTTTGACCTCGTTCTTCAGAAGGTCTTTCTTCTCTAATTTTCTTGCCATTTCTATTTTATTTTGATTGATGAATAATTGCATTTTTAAAGTTGCAAAGATACGATTAAAATGAAAAAAAACGTACTTTTGCAAAAATTTATTTTCATGAAAAAACTTCCTGTCATAGCGATTTTGGCAATGATGGCGTTTTCGGCCTGCGGAGGGTCAGGAAACGACGGCGAAGACAAGAGCCAGTCAGACGCAACATCTTCAGAATCAATTAAAAAGAATGAATCGATAAAAGAATTGTCGTACAAGGATTTCATCAAAGACGTGTGGGATTTCGAGACTTATCCCGACTCTTTCGCCTTCGCCGGCGAGCTGCCATGCGTGATTGATTTCTATGCGACCTGGTGCGGGCCGTGCAAGAAGGTCGCCCCGGTCATTGAGAATCTTGCCAAGGAATACAAAGGCAAAGTGAACGTTTATAAAGTGGACATTGATGCCGAGCAAAAGCTCTCTACCGTTTTGAAAATCAGAAACATACCGACTGTTTATTTCCTTGAAGAGGGCAAACAGCCGAGCTATTCCGTAGGCGCGAAGGACGAGATCTACTTCCGCTCGATGTTCGACAAATTGGCCAAATAAGCCGCCGCATCAGGCCCTTCGTTAAAAAGCAGATCCAGCACCGAGAGATTCGACACAAACGGCTGCCTGTCTTCAAACACCTGATAGTATCTCGGGAAATGAGTCATCTCCGGCTGCCATTTCGACAGCGACAGCCTGTAGTCATCAGCCGGATTCGCTATTTTCGCAAAATCCTCCGTGTATTCGATTTCCTTGTTGACTTTCAATATTTTAAGAATGAACTTCAGGCAAAACTCATTCAGCTCGACGAGTGTTTCGAACCTTGTCTGGAACGCTTTTTCAAGATACGGGAAATAATAGTCGAAATACGGCGACTTGCGGTATGCGGCCTCAAGACAACGTTGGTGAATCTGCTGCCACGGCTCGCGGTAGCTTACCGCCACATCCTTTGTCATCGTGTGGTTGCCGTTTTGTTTCACCACCGGCACCGTCAGCGTCTGCAAGCCGTTGGCTGTCATCACGTTGCAACGGGTACGGCACGACTGCTTCTGATAAGTCTCAAAGACTTCAATCCTTGGCTCTTCACACTTCAAAAACAATGCCATCCACTGAATATCAGGCATATACGCTGTCGGAAAAATCTCTGCCATCTCTGACTTCTCCCCTATTTCGGGTATTCAACACGCGGATGATACACGTTAATCAGTTTTTTCTTCAGCACCTTTTTGACAGTCATCACGTCGCGGTAGGTGATGTTTGTGTTATCGAACTGAGCAGCCTTGATCTGCCCGTCTATGATATTGTCAACCAACGAGTTGATTGATGTCTCTGTCTTGTCTTTCATACTTCTTGACGCCGCCTCTACGGCATCGCACATCATCAGCACGGCAGTCTCTTTTGAGAAAGGAATCGGGCCGTGATACTTGAAGTCGGCCTCATCGACCTCAGGGTTCTCACGCAGTTCCTGGATGTAGAAATACTCGGTGCGCCGCGTCCCGTGGTGAGTCCTCACGAAATCCTTGATCTGTTCTGGGATGCGGTATTCGCCGCAGATCTCAATGCCATCGATGACATGGCTGATGATAATCTGCGCACTCTCCTCGTTCGACAGGTCTTCATGCGGATTATACGCACCATTCTGATTTTCAATGAAATAATTAGGATTTCTCAGCTTTCCGACATCGTGATACATGGCACCTGTCCGCGCGAGCATCGCATTGCCACCTACATTATAAATGACCTCTTCGCAAAGGTCGGCGACCTGCATCGCATGTTGGAATGTGCCTGGCGCCTCCGAAGCGAGACGGCGCAGCAGCGGACTGTTGGTGTTGCTCAGCTCGAGCAGAGTCAGCTCGGTGACGACACGGAATATCTTTTCAAAGATGAAAATCAACGGCAACGCCAGCAAGGTGAAGAAAGCATTCATGGCAAACATCACCACGTTAAACAGGAATGACATATCGAAGCTCCCGTCAAACATCAGCACCGTCCCGACGTTGATGACGACGTACGCGATGAAGACAAGCAGCGAGGCCTTGAAATACGCCGAACGACTCTTGCGTTTGGCCAACAGGAACATTACAACAATTGAGACGAACAGCTGTTCGGTGAAGAATATGAACGGGTTAGGCACCGCGAGACAGATAACAAGCAGAGTCATTATCTGAACGATAATCGTGACACGCGGCTCGAAAAACGTCATGAGTATCATCACCGTTATCGAAATCGGGACCATATAAAGCCATTCCTGCTTGTATTTCAACACCAGAAACGTCGGGATTATCGCAAGGAACATCAGCACCAGAATCATGATTATCCGCTTCACCTGGCTGAAAACGCCAGGATAGAACATCATCATTATCACGTACAGGCACAAGAACACCATTGTCACCAGCACGATTTGTCCGAACAAGACATTGTTGGTGCCGAAGAAAGACTCTGAGTACATATCCTCGTATTCCCTCTGCAAAGAATTGATTATCATATATTTCTCTTCGGTAACAACCTCGTCTTTAGAGATAATCAGCTCGTCTTTCTGCACCATCCCGAAAGTTGGCATGATGTCGTCGAAGGCATGGTTTCTCGCCTGTGTCGTCATGCTTTCAGAGAAGACGATATTCTGCCGTAAAGACTCGAGAATCAATTTGTTAAGGAACGCTCTGACTTCCGGATCGCTCACAGTATCGAGCATCGAAGTCACCGCGTCAGAGGCCGTCATCATATTGTAAAACTCATCAATCTTCCTCTCCGTCACCACCTTGTTGCTCACGATGTCAACAACGTTCCCGATGTTGATGTTTCCAGAATAACCCGTGCTTGAAATGATGCCGCGGTTTTGTATCGAATCATAAATACTCAGTGCGACATCTTCATACTTTTCTTTGTCGCGCATTTTACCAATGTATTGGTTTTCAAACATATAAATCAACTGTTCGCGACCTTTTCCAGCTATTTTCTCATCGATGACAAAGATCAAATGCACATTCTCCATCGCATCGTTGCGTTCTTTCCAAAGTTGCTCCTCTGTCTTGTAAATCGGGAAATTGAATGGAGCATAAAGTGTTTCGTGACTCCACGGACGCAATTTTGTAAATTCGTACTTGAATTTCGCGCTCCGAGGCATGAAATAAACCGCCAATACCACTGCGGCGACAAACACCATCACCCTCCAAATGCCATAATACGAGTGCCTGACATCATCGGCAATTTTCTCTATTTTATTCATATTCAAATATTTATCAACACAAATAAACTTCTCTTTTTTATTTTTACGAATTTGTAAAAGTACAAATTTTTCGTGTAATTTTGCAAAAAAGTTTTCAGTTTGACAAATTAATACAAACAGTATATGTACGGGATTTGCAAGTATTCGACAATTTGCGTCAGGAAAGAGCCGTCGCACTCAAGCGAATTAGTTACCGAATTGTTATTCAACGATTTATATCAAATCATTGAAGATGAGAAAGACTGGCTGAAAATCAGGATGGAATACGACGGCTACGAAGGGTGGATAAGCGGGAAGCAGCATCAGGAGATTCCGGAAGAAGCGTTCAACACGTTGGTCTCCACAGACAAACGCATCGTCAACAGGCCTGTTGAGATTTTCGACTGCAAGATTCTCACTTTCGGAACGACTGTTTTCGGAGAACACTGCAACAGCAAAGACCACAACCCTAACGAGATGATTTCCAACGGATTGCAGCTGTTAGACGTACCGTATCGTTGGGGCGGCCGCACCGTTTTCGGCATCGACTGCTCCGGTTTCGTGCAGCTCTGCGCGAAGAGCATCGGGATAAAGCTCCCGCGCGACGCCTCGCAGCAGGTGAAATGCGGCGACGACGTGTATTTCCTCGCGGAGGCGAAGCCGGGCGACCTCGCTTTTTTCGAGAATGAACAGCATCACATCGTGCATGTCGGAATCATCATCGAAGGCGAGAAAATCCTGCACGCTTCAGGGAAAGTACGCATCGACTCGTTAGACCAGACCGGCATCTTCAACAAGGAGACCGGACAGCACACACACTTTCTGGCGGCGATAAAGAGGATTAGAGTTAAGTGTTAAGTGTTGAGAGTTGAGAGTTAAGATTTGATTGTTAAGAGTTGAGAGTTAAGAGAGGAAAATGTTTTCGACTGTTTTGTTGATTTTTTCGATTTGGCTTCTGTCGCCGGCAAGTACCTTATTCACAAGGTTTTTCAAAAGTTCGTCTTCTTTTTCGGTAATTTCAGGGAAAGGCAGTTCCATGAGATTTCCTTTTAAAATCTTAATCTCACCGAAAAGCGACTTGTAAAGGAATTTATACAAATCACTGTTAAGAAACGCGAGGACGGTCTTTATCGACATTCCAGGAATCTTGGGAATCAATATGTTAGCACTGTTCAGGAAGAGACTTCGCATGTCGTCGTATGCAAAGACAAGTTTGTTTGAGATGAATTTGTAAACCAATTTCTCCTCAGCACGATAAACCTCATCCTTCGCAACCTGCTGAAAATCAGCTCGTTTGTATTCAATGAACTTTCTCGGCGTTTTCAAGGTATATGGTTCAATTTCCTTTCCGGTAAAAATCGGCTCAAGTCCCATGCCATGCATCTCCTTGAGTTTGTGTCGGTTGTCGCCGGTTATAACGCCCAGCGCCCAGACACTGTCAGCCAGAGTGCACCTCCCCTTTGACAGAATCTTTCTCACCATCTTCTCGTCTTCTTCACATAACAGATTGAAGTTCAAGTTTTTAGTCAAGAAAAACGAAGACTTTGAGACATATCGTGTATTTCCATTTTCGATGACTTTAATCCGTTGATCATCATCATCTTGACGGCGCAGTTCGACATCGACATATTTTGTCTGGACGCCGGAAAAGACATCAGGATACAACGTGATTGAAGCGAGTTCGCCGTTGTTCAGAAGGAACTCACGAAACGCCTTGTGACATCTGACATTCAATATTGACTCCGGCAGGAGAAACCTTACAACTCCATCATTTTCAAGCTGTTGGAACGACTTCTCAAAAAACAGCGAGAAGCTCTCCTTCTTTAAAATTGTCTTTTTTTCGGCATCAACGATGGCGGCGCCCCACGGCGGATTTGACACAATGTAGGTTTGTAGGTGCTTGAGGTAGTCAGGTGTTAGAGGTGAAGAGGTTTTGAGGTAGTCGCAGCAAAAGATTTGAGGTTCAAAGTCTTCATCAGGGAATTTCAGTAGAAGGTTGAACTTCGCGAGCATCACGGCAATCGGGTCGTTGTCGCAGCCGAAGATCTGTTCAGGCCTCGCGTTTTCGAGCGCGAGCATGAAGACACCGCTGCCGCAGCACGGGTCGAAGAAGGTCTGACACCCCGAGAAATCAAGGCCTTTCGTCATGTTCTTCGCGATGTTGAACGGCGTGTAATACGAGCCTTTCGTGTTTTTCTCGCCCTCCGTGAGCAGCATCTGATATACCAGTCCGAGAAGGTCCGTCTCATCATCAGGAAATTGAAAATCAAGGATTTCAGAAATGATTTTGTAATCCAACTGCAAAGAAGCAACGATTTTTCGAGACGCACTGCAGTGCTTCTTTACAGTTTGACAACGATTTGATTTCGACAGCAGGTTCATTCCGACGGAAAACATCACGTCGCCGATCTCATATTTTTTTTCTTTACAGAAATCCACAAACCGTTGAATCACAACGATGTTTTCCTTATTCGAGAAATATTCCACAGGCAGCACCGACTTCTTCGAGAGGCGTTTGTTCGCCCTCGAAGTGAGTTTTCCATCGACATTCGGATTCAATTTACGCCAGTTGCGCACTGTCGCATCCGAAATCATCGGGACATCTGCCTTGGGATGCTTCATTTTCAAAAATTTTTGCAAAAATATTAATATTATCAACCGAATTTTTATTTTTCAAAAAATTTAAAAAAATTTAGGCAATTAAAAATAATTCCATTAACTTTGCGCCATTATTTTTTGAATTACAAACCCTAAAAATTCTGATAATGAACAACGCTTTATTTCAGTTTGCACATCCGGCAAATGAGCCTGTGAAGGAATACCGTCCAGGCAGTCCAGAGCGCGACGCTTTGGTGAAAGAACTTGAGAAACAGTCGAACGAAGTCGTGGAGATACCTATTATAATAGGTGGCAAGGAAGTACGCACCGGCGACATGGGCGAAGTGGTGATGCCTCACAACCACAAGCATGTCGTGGCCAAGTACCACAAAGTCAGCGAGAAAGAGGTGAACATGGCCATTGAAGCCGCCATGAAAGCCAAGAAAGACTGGGAGAACACCCCATGGGTCGAACGCGCCAGCATCATGGCGAAGATCGGGCAGCTCCTCGCGACGAAATACCGCGCACGCATCAACGCGGCCTGCATGCTCGGCCAGAGCAAGAACGCTTTCCAGGCTGAGATCGACTCGGCCTGCGAGACAATCGACTTCTTCCGTTTCAACAACTACTACGCCGGCAACCTCTATTCAGAACAGCCGTCGTCAACGCCTGACCAGCTCAACCGCGTGGAATACCGTCCGCTCGAAGGCTTCATCATGGCGGTGACACCGTTTAACTTCACGTCAATCGCGTCGAACCTGAACATGACACCGGCATTGATGGGTAACACCACGATCTGGAAGCCGTCAGGCACGGCGTTGCTTTCCAACTATCATATTATGCAGATCGCCATGGAAGCTGGTCTTCCGGCCGGCGTCGTGAACTTCCTGCCGGGCAAAGGCTCGCTCATCGGCAACGTCGCGCTGAACAACCCCAACCTCGCCGGCATACACTTCACCGGCTCGACAGCCACGTTCCAGGGACTCTGGAAAGGCGTCGGCATGAACATCAACAACTACAGGTCATACCCGCGTCTCGTCGGCGAGACAGGCGGCAAGGACTTCATCTTCGCCCACAGCTCGGCCAACCCGCGCGAGGTGGCATGCGCCATCGTCCGCGGAGCCTTTGAATATCAAGGACAGAAATGCTCGGCGGCATCACGCGCCTACATCCCCGCTTCGATGTGGAAAGAAGTCAAAGACATCGTCGGCGACATGCTCAGCACCATCAAGATGGGCGATGTTACCGACTTCACCAACTACGTCAACGCCGTCATCGACGAGGCCTCGTTCGACAACTGCAAGGGTTACATCGACAGGGCGAAGGCATCAGCCGACGCGGAGATAGTGTTCGGCGGCAACTGCGACAAGTCGGTCGGTTACTTCGTCGAGCCTACAGTCATCCTCGCCAAGACACCTAAATACGAGTCAATGGCGCAGGAGATCTTCGGGCCGATCATCACCATTTACGTCTATGAAGACGCCAAATACGAGGAGACACTCGAACTTTGCGACACGACATCGCCATACGCACTGACAGGCGCGATCTTCGTGAACGACCTGAAGGCACGCCAGCTCGCGGACCTCAAGCTGAAATACGCGGCGGGCAACTTCTACATCAACGACAAGCCGACGGGCGCCGTCGTGGGATGCCAGCCGTTCGGCGGCTCACGCGCATCGGGCACCAACGACAAGGCCGGCGGCCTGTGGAACCTCATCCGCTGGACCAACCCGCGTGCCATCAAGGAGACATTCGTGCCGGCAACGGAATACGGTTATCCTTTCCTGGCGAAGTAAGACGTGGAGACGGTGCATGCACCGTCTGGATAACAAACAAAGAGGGCGGGGCCGAGACAGGCTTCGCCCTTTTCAGTTTAATTTTAGAACAAACAGCGCGTCCTTGCGACCAAAGCGACAGCGGAGTGGAGCAAACTCATCTTTTTCCAGCAGTGCGGTGCGAACTGTTCTCGGCGCGCCTTTTTCTTGGCGCGCCTCTCACACTTCGCACCGCACTGCTGTCTCTCCCTGTCTCTTGTCGCAATCTCAAGAATTATAGAACCAGGCGCAGTCCGTTGTAGTAGTGCCCGTAGTCGGGATTGCCGTCGAGGCGAATAGACACGCGGCAGAGCCTCGCGCTGCTGCCCCAACCGCCACCACGGAACACGCGGAAAGAGCCGGATGACGGCCCCTGCGGGTCAGTCTGCGAATCACTGCTGTATTTCCCGTACCAGTCCTGACACCACTCCCAAACGTTACCGCTCATGTCGTAGATGCCCAGCTCGTTAGGCAACTTCGTGCCAACAGCGCGAGTATTGCGGCTATACCACGCCACCTCATCTATGTTGTTACTCCCGCTGTACTTGTATCCCTTGCTCTTGTTTCCGCCTCTCGCAGCGTACTCCCACTGGGCTTCCGTAGGCAGACGGAAGTTCTTCCCCGTCAGACGGTTCAACTTGTTAATAAAGCCTTGACAGTCGTTCCAACTGACCTTCTCCACGGGAAGACTGCTCCCTTTGAACCAGCTCGGGTTGCTGCCCATAACGGCCTCCCAGAGTTCCTGCGTCACCTCGAACTCACCAATGTAATAGTCGCTCAAAGTCACCTCGTGGGCCTTCTTACCTTCGCCCATGGTGAACGTGCCGCCTTCGACTTTTATCATCTTGAATGTAACATCATTGACGGTGGCGACCATGTTGCCGTCGGCATCCGTCACCACGCCGTTCGCGGGCTTTTGAGCTGCAACGGGTTGCGCAACAGGCTGCTGAACCACCTTCTGCACCGGCATCGACGACTCGCCCTCAACCAACTCGAACTCAACGGTTCGCTCTTCGTTCAAGTCGATATTCACGCGCTGCACCGAGGTCTCGTAGCCTTCCTTGTTAACCGTAATCTTGTGCATACCGCGCTTTATCACTTCCGACAAATAAGGAGTTTTTCCAACCAATTTGTCATCGACATACACGTCCGCGCCCGAAGGTGTCGTCTTAACCGTTATGAACCCGAACGCCGGTTCAAGCTCAATATTCAGACTCTTGCGTTCGCCTTTCTGAAGCATCACCACATCCTCCTTCTCGAAATAATTCTCGCATTCAACGCGGTAGCGGTGTTCCGCGCCTATCGAGACCGCCTGGCTCACATTTCCGGTGCCCACTTTCTCATTATCAACGTAAATCACCGATTCTTCAGGAGTTGCACGTATCACTAACGTCGCCGTCTCCATGCCCAGCACAAGCTCGTAGATCTTCTTCGGCTCGAGGTTGTATGGTAGCTTGAACTCGTACTCGCCCTGGTACTTAATCAGGATGGAGCCAGGCTTTCTCGACGAGACGTAAAGGCGGTACTCGCCGTTCTCGTAGGCCTTGTGCATTATCATGATGTTGCGCGGCACGAAGACAATCTTCTGCAACGTTGCCTCGTCGAAGCCCTGCGACTTCACCTTCAACAAGCAGACAGGGTTGTCGTCGTAATCCGTAAGCTGGTTCTTCTGCAGTTTCCCCTCGTCCATGATGCCGTTCTGTATCTTGTTGAACTCAATGGCATAAACCGGCGAAGTGTTCTGCGCCTGCGACGTGATGCTCAAGAATGTGATGCAAAGCAATGTGATTAAAAATGTAAATGAATGTGTTGCGTTGTGTTTCATAGTGCGTCAGCCTCTTTTAACTCTACTCTCTTAACTTTTAACTTTATAACTTTCTACTTTACAAACTTTATAAACTTTCTACTTTACAAACTTTATAACTTTCCACTTTCCAACTCGTTACTTTTTCGCGGCGGCAAAGGTAAGAAATATTTCAATAAGGCATTCGTTTTTTTTTTGTAATTTCGCAAGTTGAAAAAATTAAAAGATAAAAATAGTAACAATCATGAAAGTTAAACATTTTCTAACATTTTGCGCCATGGGTATCATAGGATTAAGCGCCTGCAATTCAGACAGTTGCGGCATAAAGACAAAAGACGCCGGACAGAATCCATTCTTTGTTGAGAGCGAGTTGCCGTTCGGCGCGCCCGCATTCGACAAAATCAAAATCGAGCATTACAAGCCGGCCTTCATCGAGGGCATGAGACAGCAGAAAGCCGAGATTGAAGCCATCTGCAACAGCACGGAAACGCCCACATTCGAGAACACGATCTGGGCTTACGACAAGTCGGGCGAGCTTCTCGGCGGCGTCGCCGGTGTCTTCTACAACATGATGGAGTGCATGAGCGACGACGAGATGCAGAAGATTGCGGAGGAGCTGTCACCGCTCATCTCGGCTCACAGCGACGACATCGCGATGAACGCCAAGCTGTTCGAGAAAATCAAATACGTCTATGACCATCGCGCCGAGATGAGCCTCGACGGGCAGCAGAACCGCGTCGTTGAGAAATATTACAGCGACTTCATCCGCGGCGGCGCCGGCCTCAACGACGAAGACCAGGCCAGGCTGCGTCAGATCAACGAACGCCTGTCGCTCGTGAACCTCCAGTTCAACCAGAACATGCTCGCCGAGAACGCGGCATTCAAGATGGTTGTCGATAATGTCGAAGACCTCAAAGGCCTCCCGGAAGCGAACATCTCGGCGGCAGCACAACAGGCCGAGTCTGAAGGTCTTAAAGGCAAATACGTCTTCACCACCGCCAAGCCGAGCATGATACCGTTCCTCACCTACGCCGAGAACCGCGCACTCCGCGAGAAACTTTACAAAGGCTACATCAACCGCTGCAACAACGACAATGAGAACGACAACAAGGAGGTCATCAGCGAGATAGTGAACCTCCGCTTGCAGAAGGCTCAACTTCTTGGCTATGAAGACTATGCGTCGTTCGTCTTGGCCAACAACATGGCGAAAGACGTCCCGACCGTTGACAACTTCCTCGCCAATCTTTTCGAGCCGGCCTTGAATGTCGCCAAAAAGGAACTCGCCGAGATGCAGTCCATCGCCGACAATGAAGGCACGGGCTTCAAGCTTGCCTCGTGGGACTGGTGGTTCTACGCCGAGAAGGTGCGCAAGGCGAGGTACGATTTCGACGAGAAACAGCTCAAGCCTTACCTCTCGCTCGACAACGTGCGCAACGGCATGTTCATGGCAGCCAACAAGTTATACGGCATCTCATTTGAAAAGAGAACCGACATCCCTGTCTATTTCGACGGCGTTGAGACATTTGAAGTCAAAGAAGCCGACGGCACGACATTAGGCCTCCTCTACCTCGATTACTTCCCGCGTGCGAGCAAAGGCACCGGCGCATGGTGCACCTCGTTCCGCGAAGGCGGCTACGACATCGACGGCGTGCGTCATCCGGCCCTGGTGCAGCTCGTGATGAACTTCACGCCCGCGACAGGCAGCGAGCCGTCATTGCTCAACTGGGACGAGACCGAGACGATGTGGCATGAGTTCGGCCACAGCCTCCACGCTTTCTTCTCAGAAGGCAGATACACAAGGACTTGCGGCAACGTGCCGCGCGACTACGTTGAGCTTCCTTCACAAATCATGGAGGAATGGGCCAACGACCCCGAAGTCATCCGCATGTACGCGAAACATTATCAGACAAACGAAGTGATGCCTGATTCCTTGATTAACAAGCTCGAAAACAGCGGCAACTTCAACCAAGGCTTTAACACCGTGGAGTTTCTCGCGGCTGCAATCTTAGACATGGAATTTCATAAAATTAGAGAAGTCAAAGATTTGGACATCAACACTTTCGAGAAAGAAGCGATGGACAGAATCGGCCTCATCGACGAAATCGTACCGCGTTACAGAAGCACGTATTACGGACACATCTTCGGAGGCGGCTACGCAGCCGGTTACTACGTTTATTACTGGGCTGAAGTGCTCGACACCGACGCTTTCAATTACTTCAAGCAGTCGGGCGACCTGTTCAACCCCGAACTCGCAAAGTCATTCAGGCTCAACTGCCTGCAGGAATGCGGCAACGATGAAGGGATGGTTCAGTACAAGAAATTCCGCGGACAGGAGCCGAGTCTCGACGGATTCCTGAAGAAACACGGACTGAAGTAAACGTGACACGCCAAGGCGTGAAATGCAAATCGCTTCGCGAAATCATGTTGATTTACAGACATTTCGCGAAGCGGTTTTTATTTATCAAACTCAAGAAACCATCACCAGCCCTGAGCCAGCACGTCGGCGATGTGAACCACGCCTATCGGGAGATTCTGTTTCTTTGCATACGAGTCGAGATGCATCAGGCACGACATGTCGTTGGTGACAAGATATTCTGCCCCCGCCTCAATCGCCTCATCAAGTTTCTTTTTCGCCAAAGCGCACGAAATCGACTCATGCTGGACCGCGAAGAGGCTGTTGCCGTAGCCGCAGCACACCTCGGGATGCCTCAACTCAATGAGTTCCAATCCGTTGACTTTTGAAAGCAACTGCCGGCCCTCGTCTTTCAGCCTCAATTCACGCAGCGAAGAGCACGAATCGTGATACACGACCTTGTGCCGGAACACGGCATCGGTGAAACTCGCGTGAAGCTCATTGACAAGGAAATCAGTCAACTCACGGATGTTCTCGACGACACGCTTGTATTCAAGATGCGAGCCAGTGTTGTAAAAAAGCTCCTTGTACCTCGTCTTGATGAAACCGACGCACGACGCGTTGACCCCGACAATCGGACGGTTGTTCGGGAAATCTTTCAAGAACTTCTCCCCCAACGCTTTGGCATCATCTTCGAAGCCGCTGTTGAAGGCTATCTTGCCGCAGCATGTCTGCTCGGGATTATATTCGACATCGACATCGCACGCCTGAAGCAGCTTCAGGACATTCATCGCTGTCATCGGGTAAAACTGGTCAATGACGCAGGAAACAAACAAATCAACTGTCATCTCGGAAAATTTCGGCAAAAATAGGTAAAAAGTTTGAAAGTTTATAAAGTTTTTAAAGTTAAAAAGTTTTTAAAGTTTGAAAGTTAAAAGAGTTTGGAAAAATCATCCCAGAAATCAGGATACGACTTTGAGACGGCCTCCGCATTTTCAATCTCTACAGCGCCAATCTTCATCGACAACGGAGCCAGAGCCATCGCAATCCGATGGTCATCGTGCGAGTCGAAAACGACAGGGTTCACTTCGGAGAAAAACGGGACATTTCGCAACGCGTTCATTTTCAATATGTCATCGGATATTTTTTCAAACTCCACCCCTATCTTATTTAGTTCTGTGACCATCGCATCAACTCGGTCCGACTCTTTTATGGCGAGATTCCTCAGACCCGTGAACGTCGCACCGACCTGAAGTCCGGCGCAGGTCGCCACGACGGCGGGAAACAAATCCGGCGCGTCAGTGAAGTCAAATTCAAATAAATTTTTACAATTCGACGTTGATTTCACGACAGTTGCGCCTTCATCTTCAAATATCGTTCTCACACCGAACCTGTCGAAAACTCCGGCAACTATTTTGTCACCCTGAACAGATTTCTCCTTCAGATTCCGCAGAAAAGCCTGTCCGCCGTCGCTCAACGCCACAATCTCAAACCAATACGAAGCCGCGCTCCAATCGCTTTCCACAACGTATTCAACATTTTGATAATCAGAATGTTCGACAACAATGTCACGACCGTCGCGACACACTTTCGCGCCATATTCAGTCATAATCCCGACAGTCATGTCGATGTACGGCAACGAAGTGAGTCCGCCGTCGAGATGCAGTTTGAGGCCGTTTTCAAAAGTCGGGGCGGCGAGCAGCAACGACGACGCATACTGCGAGCTTTGACTGACATCGACGGAGACGCAGCCGCCTTTGAGTTCCTTGCCTTTAATAATCAAAGGCGGAAAACCTTCATCAGATTGATATTCAATGTCAGCGTCGAGTTGCCGCAACGCATCAACGAGATGTCTGACGGGACGTTCACGCATCCTGCCGGAGCCGGTCAGAAGCCATTTCCCAGGTCTCAACGACAATGCCGTCGCCAGGAAACGGAACACAGTGCCCGCATTGCGGCAGTCAACCTCTTTTAGTGAATATTGTCCTTTATTATTGTTAATAAACTTTAACAATTCCGAAAGGAGTCCGGTGTCATCGGCTTTTGAGAGATTACCTATTTTCGGTTCAAAACCTGCATAATGACAAATCATCAAGGCGCGGTTGCTCTCACTCTTGCTTCCAACAAGCGGCACACTGACTTTAAAGTTATTATTTAACAAACGAACTCTCATCACCAAGAAAATCAACAAGATAGTGCAATGACTCGATTATATCGCTTTCTTCGACAACGATGTCATAACGTGGTTTCTCAGGTTCGGAGACCAACACGAAGCGGATTTTTCCGTCCGCGTTTTTCTTGTCATGACGCATTATCTCTATCAAAGCATTGAGATTCAAATCTTTAAGATTGAAAATATCAAATTTTTCTTTGTATAACGTCTTATAAAACCGCGTCCATTCCGCGTCAAAGCCGCAATATTTTTCAGACAGCCGCAATGCCGGAATGATGCCAAGGGCCACAGCCTCGCCGTGAAGCATATAATTTTGTGAATCAAAAAGATACGTCTCAATGGCATGACCGACAGTGTGGCCGAAATTCAAGACTTTCCGCAGTCCGGCCTCGTTCGGGTCACTTTGAGTTATTTTCCACTTGGCTTCAATGGCTTTTTTCACAAACTCCTGACCAACAGGCAGTTGCGCGTCGAAAAACGATTTGTCGGAAATGAACCCGTACTTTATCATCTCCGCCAGTCCCGATTTCTGCTCGCGCACAGGCAATGTCATCAGAAAATCAGTATCAACATAAACCGCCATCGGATTGGAAAACAGTCCGATTTGGTTTTTAAGTCCTTGGAAATCAACGCCTGTCTTCCCACCGACAGCGGCGTCAACCATCGACAGAAGCGTCGTCGGCACGTTGATGAAGTCGATGCCACGCTGATAACACGAAGCCGCAAAACCGCCCATGTCCGACACCACACCGCCTCCGAGATTAATCATCAGCGAATTCCTGTCAGCATGATTTTCAACAAGTTGCGACCAGATTTTCTGAACCGTATCTATATTCTTGCTTCTCTCACCGAAAGGGATTTCAATCAGCGAAAAGTTGCTGATCCTCGTCTTTTCAAAAAACAGCGGCAGACAGAAATTAATCGTATTCCCATCAACAAGAACAAATGTTTTTGAATGAGAATCAATCATTTGCAGCAGCTGCCCGACATTTTCAGAATACAGGACCATTATGTGAGTGTGCATTTAAACGTTTCAGACCACGGAACAGGTGATTTTCCTCGACGTGTCGGTGTTTCCCAACGCGATTTCCACTTTTATGAAATGTTCGGGCATGAGCGGGTCGATGAGTTCGGGCCATTCGAGGAGACAAATATGCCCGCTGTAGAAATAATCCTCGTAACCGATGTCGAACACCTCCTCGATCCGTTTTATTCTGTAAAAGTCGAAATGAAAGATTGAATCATTTTCCGTAAGATATTCATTTACAAGGGCAAATGTCGGACTGTTGACTTCATCAGTCACGCCCATACGATGGCACAGGTTCTTTATTAGCGTGGTTTTTCCCGCGCCCATCGGGCCGTAAAAAGCGATGATGTCGGACTTGTCGCGCCACGAGAGCAGCAAGTCGGTGACTTGTGAAAGCGCCTCGACGCTGTCTATCTCAAAAGTTTTTGTTTCCATTATTTTGCTTTCATATATGCGACGGGGATGAGCATTTCGCTCATCGAGATGCCGCCGTGTTGGAATGTGTTTTTGTAATAATTGACGTAATAGTTATAGTTGTTCGGGTAAGCGAAGAAATCGTTTGCGCGGGCGAAGACGTATGCGGTGCTGACATTGACTCTCGGAAGGAAAATCTTCTCGGGGTCTTTCACCTCGAACATCTCTTTCGCATTGTATTTCATCGACTTGCCGTATTTATACCTCAAGTTTGTATTGACGTTCTTGTCGCCTAAAATCTTCACCGGATTCTTGACATAAACGGAGCCGTGGTCGGTGGTGACGACCATGTCGCAGCCTTTCGACGAGATGAACTTCATCATGTCGTAGAGCGACGAATGCTCGAACCACGACAGCATCAGCGAGCGGTAAGCCTCCTCATCGTCAGCGAGTTCGCGGATAATCTCCATCTCGGTGCGCGCGTGCGAAAGCATATCGACGAAGTTATAGACGATGACATTGAGCTTGTTCTGCATCAGGTTGCTCATCTGTTCGTAGAGCTTCTTCCCGGCGGCAAGGTTCAGCACCTTATTATATGAATACTTGATGTTCTTGCCGAAACGTTTCAGCTGTTCGCCGAGAAGCTCGCTTTCGTATTGATTCTTAGTGCCTTCGTCTTCTTCATCGGTCCAGTAATTCGGGAAGCGGCGGCGTATCTCAAGCGGCATCAGGCCGGCGAAAATGGAATTTCGCGCATATTGTGTCGTGGTCGGCAGGATGCTGTAGTAAATGGCGTCGTCCTCGACATGGAAAAACTGCTCGACAAGCGGCTGTATCGACTTCCACTGGTCGTAGCGGAGATTGTCTATCAGTATGAAAAACAACGGTTTGTCGTCATCGGTCAATCTGTTCAGCACGTTATTTTTCATCACGGTGTGCGACATCGTCGGCTTCGACTCGCAGCGTCCGCCAACCCAATCGCAATAATTCTTCTCGACATAACGCGAGAACAGGTTGTTCGCCTCCTGCTTCTGCAATGCGAGGATCTCTTTTATGCCGTCGTCGGCCGACTTCTGAAGCTCCAGCTCCCAGCGTGTCAGGTTCTTATATACTCCGACCCATTCGTCGAAGTTGAGATTGTTATTCAGGTCCATGCCGATCTTGCGGAACTCCTGCTGGTATTTCGACGTCGATTTCTCGTCAACGAGTTTCTTGTTTTCGAGGTTGCGTTTCAGCGAGAGCAGAATCTGGTTCGGATTGACCGGCTTTATCAGATAATCGGCGATATTGCTGCCGATTGCGTCCTCCATGATGCGTTCCTCCTCGCTCTTCGTGATCATCACCACGGGCAGGTTCGGGAACTCCGCCTTGATTTTCTCGAGAGTCTCGACGCCTGAGATGCCCGGCATCTGTTCGTCAAGAAAGACGATGTCGAAATGTTGCGAACGCACGAGGTCGAGCGCATCGACGCCGCTGTTTGCCGTAACTACTTCATAACCTTTCTTTTCCAGAAATAAAATGTGCGGCTTCAAAAGTTCAATCTCATCGTCAGCCCATAAAATCGTGTTTGCCATATTTCCTATTTTTTTGAAGATAACGTTTGAATTGTGGAAAAGATATATAACGCAGAAAAAATTTCGTTTTTACATGTTTTTCAGCGGTGAGTCGGACGAATACGGCACCTTGCCTGACGGCACCACCTTGCTTGACGTGGCGAGGTGGACATCCTGGTCGTCGAAGAAGATATGCGCGCCGAAAGCCTTGAGCACCTTGTCTTTAGGCATTCCGCCGAGGAAATAGACCTCGTTGACATACACGCCCCATTTCTTCAGGGTCTTGATGACGCGCATGTGTGCCGGTGCGCTGCGTGACGACACGATGGCGAGGCGCAGCGGCGACAGCTCGACGGTGACAGGCAGCGAGGCCTGGATCTTCGACAGTTTCATCAGCAGTTTCGCGAACGGGCCTTCCGGCAGCGGGTCGTCCTGATGTTCGTCTTCGTAGCGGTGGAACTCGTCGAGACCTTCAACACGGGAGTAGATCTCCGCCTCATCGGAGAACAGCACGGCGTCGGCGTCGAAGGCGATTTTCACCGTGTTGTCGTCAGGGTTGAACGCCGTCGGCGGCTCGTAGATGACCGCCGCCGCGCAGTTGCTGTGCGAGTCGATGACCGACTGCACGCTCTTCTCGTCCTTAGAGAGGAAGAGGTCAACGCCGAAAGCCTCGATATAAGGCGCCATCGACTCGCCGCCGGTGAACGCCAGACGGGTGATGTCGAGGTCGTATTTCTCGATGGACTTCAATATCCTGATGCCGGTCTCCGGACTGTTGCGCGACATCACAACGACTTCAACGACAGGCTTTTGCGCCTGTTTGTTCAGCTGGAGAAGACTTTTCACGAGATAAAAAGCAGTGCCGATCTCAAGCGGCACGTCCTGATTTCTTTCCTGGTATTCGCGGTAACGTTTCACGCCTTCGCGCTCATAGATCTCGTTTTCCTTTTCGAGGTTGAACAACGCGCGTGAGGTGACGCCGACGACCAGCATTTCAGACAAATCGACCATATCCGTTAATAAATTGAAAGTTGCAAAGATACGCAAAATTGAGATTTGAATGTTTTTTATTTTGAAAAAACGCCTGATTATTTTAGGGAAATGTGTATTTTTGCAAAGTCAGTCATTTAAATCAGACTTTTTATCAAATTATTAAATATCAAATATTTAACAAAACAATAAAGAAGATTTTCTATAAACCTATTATTTTGTATGGATGAAAAGAACCAAACCATCGTTCAGATTGGAAACAATTTGTACGATTCGATAAAGAACGTACTTGCGCAGGCTCGGCAGACCGCATGCCGTGCCGTGAATTTCACGATGGTGACGGCCTATTGGGAAATCGGACGACTCATAACAGAAGATGAGCTTCACAACCAACGTGCTGATTATGGGAAATTCGTGCTGAAAAATCTTGCCGAACGACTCTCAAAAGAGTTTGGGAAAGGATTTGATGAAAGCAATCTGCGTTATATGCGATTGTTTTACAAGGCATTCCCAATTTGTGACACACTGCGTCACGAATTAAGCTGGAGTCATTACCGCAGGTTATTAAGCGTTGAAAACATTGCTGCAAGGACATGGTATATGAACGAAGCTGCCGATGCAGTATGGTCAACACGTCAACTTGATCGTCAGATTTCAACGTTGTACTATGAGCGGTTGTTGTCGAGCCGAGTTAAAGAGCCGGTAATTGAAGAAGCCGAACAAAAATTGTCCGAAATCTCGCCGTTGGAGTTTATTAAAGACCCGTATGTGCTTGAATTTCTGAATCTTGACGATTATTCGTCACTACATGAAACAGACATTGAAAAAGCCATGATTGGAAATCTTCAGTCATTTCTGATGGAACTTGGACGCGGCTTTTGTTTTGTCGCACGTCAGAAACGTATGCGTTACGATGACGAGGATTTTTACATCGATTTGGTCTTCTACAACAGCATAATAAAATGCTACATATTGATTGACTTAAAGTTAGGCAAACTATCTCATGCTGATGTAGGGCAAATGGACAGTTATATAAGAATGTTTGACGACTTGATGAAGCAGCCAGACGACAATCCAACCATTGGATTGATTCTTTGTTCGGAGAAAAACGCTGCAATCGCAAAATACTCCGTCCTAAATGACGCAAAACAGATGTTCGCATCGAAATATACATTAACTTTGCCCACTGTTGAGGAACTTCAGGCAGAACTTGAACGGCAAAGGAAGTTGTTAGAAATATAACACAATGGTCCTTATTAAAACAAAGAAATAAATTTCAGAATAAACAGATTAAAATCACTATTTTTGCCGCAAATTTGAAATATGACCCAATCTCAAGCAGTTATAGAAACTACAAGTAAACTCGGTGGATTAAATAACTTGAAAAATTTTAATATGAAATATTACAAGGTGACAGTAAAAGAAACATTGGCTCGCACCGTTACAGTCAAGGCTGAAAGCGAAGACGATGCGCATGAAAAAGTGGAAAGAATGTATTATGATGAAAAAGTCGTGTTGGATTATTCGGATCACATCAACACTGATTTTGTGGTATTGAACTATTGACACGGGTAAGTAAATATAAAACATAATATCTGCTCTCAAAATAAAAAGTTATGATGCCGCAAAGCAACATGCCACATCTACATTATTATACATTTTTTTTATGGAATTGTAAAAAATTATGCTATATTTGCCGATCTAAATTAAGCATACATGGGAGACGAATTATTACTTTACCTAAGAGATCTCGAAGAAGAGACTGAATTAAGAACTGATGAATATCCAAACAGAGCCGTTGCTTTCACGTCACACATTTTATCGGAAATATCAGGACTATTAAATATTGACGAACCAGTAGTTGTTTACGGTAATTTGAAGGACGCAGCAGGAAGAAGTAGAGGCGAAATTTATGGTTATGCTTTTAGTAACGGACACGAAGTCCTCACTTTATTTGGAACCATATATGAGCCATCAGACAGCTCAATAAGAAATATTACAAATGTTGAGTACCAAACTTCCATAAACAAGCTTCAAGGATTTTATAATTCCGCCATCAGGGGCGTATATTATGATTTAGATGAAAAAAATCCCTTATACGAACCTGCAAAACTAATATATGATAATTTGAAAGAAATAAATACCATCAGACTTTGCGTGCTTTCAAATTGTATGATCAAAGATTATGAAATCAAAAACAACAGAATTGCAGGGAAGCTCACGACATCAGATATTTGGGACATCAAAAAATTGTATGCTAATTTACATGGTTGTATTGACCACATACCAATTGATATTGATTTCAAAGATGAATACAGCAATTATAAGATTCCGTACATAGAAATGGAATCAACAGATTCAGATTACAAATGTTATCTTGCAATGTTTCCCGGGAAATTATTGTACAGATTATATGAGAAACACAACACAGATTTACTTCTAAACAACGTAAGATACTTTTTAGGTTTTAAAGGTTCAAAGAAATCTAATGCAAATATCTGCATTTTAGAAACTCTGAAAAAAGAAAGTCAAATGTTTTTA
>CALBNV010000056.1 GCA_937896895.1 uncultured Bacteroidales bacterium
TGAAAATCTCGAGGAAGGCATCAATTGCTTCAAAAAACTATTTGGAGCAATTGGGGAATAAAATGCACCTTCATTTGGACGGGAAACACATCCAAAAGATTTTTCTGCATTATCCGGACAAGGAAACACCGCCCTCTCCTCCCCTTTCTTTTTTTGTGAAATTTACTCACAAATAAAAAAAGATTACTTATCTTTGCAAATCGTTTTACAAAATAAGATATGCAGAAACTGATAGCTCCGTCGCTGCTCTCGGCGGATTTCCTTCACCTCGCCGACGACATCGACATGGTCAATAAAAGCCGGGCCGACTGGTTCCATTGCGACATCATGGACGGCGTGTTCGTGCCTAACATCTCATACGGCATCCCTGTGGTGCAAGCCATTAAGAAACAAGCTCTCAAGCCGCTCGACGTGCATCTGATGATCGTCGAGCCTGACCGCTATTTCGAGAAGTTCCATGAGGCCGGAGCCGACATCATCACGTTTCACTACGAAGCGAGCACCCACATACACCGTTCGGTGCAGAAGCTTAAGTCGCTCGGCGTGAAAGCCGGTGTCGTTCTCAACCCGCACACGCCCGTGTCGCTGCTCGAAGACATCATCGGCGACCTCGACCTCGTGCTGCTGATGTCGGTCAACCCCGGGTTCGGCGGACAGAAATTCATCGAACGCACGTATTCAAAAATCGAGAAGCTGCGCGACATGATTGAATCACAAGGTCTTGAGACGATGATCGAGGTCGATGGCGGCGTCTCGACATCCAACGCGAAGAAACTCTTCGACACCGGAGCCGACATCCTGGTGGCCGGCAACGCCGTCTTCAAATCAGATAATCCGATTAAAACTATAGAAGAGTTGAAGAGTTGAAAGTTCATAAAGTTAGAAAGTTTATAAAGTTTGAAATATTATTAAAATTAAAGACATGAACGAAATTGTTGCAACATTGAAACCTGCGAATGTCTGGAAAGAGTTCCAGGGCATCATGGGCGTACCGCGTCCGTCGAAGAAAGAAGAGAAAATGGTCAAATATCTTGAGGACTGGGCCATTGAGCACAAAGTGAGATTCGTGAAAGAGCCGTGCGGCAACATCATCATGACGGTGCCGGCGACATCTGGCATGGAAGACCGCCAGACTATCATCCTCCAGGCGCACATGGACATGGTGTGCGAGAAGAACGGCGACTGCGCCCACGACTTCCTCAACGACCCCATCGAGGCCGTCCTGAAGGGCGAGTGGCTTCACGCCAACGGCACGACCCTCGGCGCTGACGACGGCATCGGCGTGGCGGCGGCACTGGCTGTCATCGCCGACCCGACGGTGAAACACGGCCCGCTGGAGTGCATCTTCACCGTTGACGAAGAGACAGGACTCACCGGCGCCGAGAAACTCGACCCGAAAGACTTCACAGGCCGCATCCTCCTCAACTTAGACTCGGAAGACGAAGGCCAGATCTTCATCGGCTGCGCCGGCGGCATGGACACCATCGTCAAGATCTTCTACAAATTCGAGAGCGTGCCGGAAGGCTACGTCCCTTACGACGTGAAAGTCAGCGGACTCAAAGGCGGTCACTCAGGCGACGACATCAACAAGAACCTCGCCAACGCCAACAAGCTCCTCACCAGAATCCTATGGCAGGCAGCCAACGAATACGACCTCAGGATATACGACATCCAGGGCGGTAACCTGCGCAACGCCATCGCCCGCGAGGCCAACGCCGTCGTCTTCATCCCGAGGGAGAACGCCGGGCAATTCGAGGCTTTCGTGGCGGAAATGGAGAAGAACTTCAGGAACGAATACCGCGTGGCCGAGCCTAACATCAGCGTGAAGACCTGCAAGTCGGACACGGCAGCCGACGTCGTCATCGACGAGATGACACAGTTCGACCTCCTGAACGGACTCCTCACCTGCCCTCACGGCGTCATCGAGATGTCGCAGACCATCCCGAACTTCGTGGAGACCTCGACAAACCTCGCGTCGGTGAAGAGAAAAGAAGGTTACTTCTTCATCCAGACATCACAGCGCAGCTCCATCGAGTCGTCGAAGGAATACGTCGCCGCGATGGTCGAGGCGTGCTTCAACCTCGCCAACGCCGAGGTGAGACACACCGACGGCTACCCAGGCTGGACACCGAACCCCGACTCCGTCATCTGCGACATCGCCAAGAAATGCTATGTGAAACGCTTCAACAAAGAGCCGAAGGTCCTCGCCATCCACGCAGGTCTCGAATGCGGCCTCGTCGGAGACAAGATCTCGGGCATGGACATGATCTCGTTCGGCCCGACGCTCCGCGGCGTCCACTCACCCGACGAGAGAATCGAAATCGCGACAGTCCAGATGTTCTGGGACTTCCTCTGCGACATACTGCTTGAAGCACCGAGGAAGTAAGATCCCGACAGGAACATAAATTCAAAAAAGAGGGCGCATCAAAACTCAATGTTTTGGTACACCCTCTTTTCGACACACGATGCGTCGGCATATTGGGGAAGGAATAAAACAATTAAAAGCGTCCTGACTTCATCACTTTTCCGCGCCATCACATAGCTGAGAATGAAAATCAACGAGTTAGTAAAATACATGAGAGAACGGCACATTCTTCACGAAAACGCTTTTCTTTTTTGCTGCAAATCGCACGAATGACACGAATATTTTAGTCTGCATACTGCGCGGATTTCATGCAGATGTTTTTTGAAAGATACGTGTTTGACCTGCGAAATATGAAGGACTTTTTATTATTTTTGCGGTTTATTTTAAAAGTTATGAAAATCGTCTTCCTCGAACCGCTCGGATTCACCGTTGAATCCATCGAAAAAGCCTGTGACGACTTGAAAAGTCAAGGCCACGACATCGTCATCTTCCCCGACAAACGCCCGGAGTTGAACATCGAACGCGCTGAAGGAGCCGACATCGTCGTGCAGACCGACATGCCGATGGGCAAGGATTTCTTCGACTCCTGCCCCACCCTGAAAATGTTGGCGATCGCGATAGTTGGCCTCGACCACGTCGATTTGGATTATTGCGAAAAGCGAGGCATTCTCGTCAGGAACGCAGCGGGCTATTCCACGGAGGCAGTCGCCGAGCTGACCATCGGGATGATGATTGGGCTTTACAGGCATATCGTTGAAAACGAAAGCATTACGCGCAGATGCCATGGCTGCGCCATCCTTCCCGGGAAGGAGATTTCGGGCAAGACCGTCGGGATAATCGGCATGGGCGCGATAGGACGTCGCACCGCAGAATTGGCGAAGGCGTTCGGTTGCAACATTCTGGCGTGGAACAGAAAACCCGTTGACATTGAAGGCGTTACATTCGTTGGCAAAGAAACACTGCTCAGAGAATCAGACATCGTCTCTCTGCATATCGCCTTGAACGAGGAGACACGCAGTTTCATTTCCGCCAAGGAACTTGCGATGATGAAGAAGTCGGCCATCCTCATCAACACGGCACGCGGCGGGCTTGTGGACACCGACGACCTCGCCGAAGCGTTGAAAACCAACAAGATCGCAGGCGCGGCACTCGACGTTTACGACGGTGAGCCGCCACTTTACTACGGACTGCCGCCGATAACAAAAGAGAATCCGCTGCTGTCGGCGCCAAACACCATGTTGCTTCCACACATCGGTTTCGGCACCATCGAAGCCAAAGAATTAAGGCTCAAACTCGTTATTGAAAACATTGAAAAATTTGCAAATAATTGAATTTCAAATGAAAAGGATTTTAACTTTATCGCTTGCAGTGGCACTTGCCATTTTTTCATGCAGAACAAACAAAAATACAGAAAACACTGAAAATAAAAATGTTACCGACACGATTACCGCGAAGGCACTACAAGAATGGAAAAGCGACCACTTCGGTATGTTCATTCATTTCGGGGTCTATTCAAAACTCGGCGGAATGTGGAAAGACGAGAAAGTCCCTTATTACGGCGAGCAGATTATGAACCACGCCCGCATCACAGTGCCTGAATATGAAGCAGTTGCGAGAGAATTCAACCCTACCGGCTTCAACGCCGACGAAATCGTCGAACTCGCCGAAAACGCCAGAATGAAATATATCGTCATCACCACGAAACACCATGACGGGTTCTGCATGTTCGACACGCAAACCACTGATTATGACATCGTTGACTTCACGCCATACGGGAAAGACGTTGTCGGGCAACTCGCCGACGCCTGCCACCGGCACGGCATGAAACTCGGTTTTTATTACTCACTCCCCGACTGGCATTATCCAAGCAGCATCCCGCATCTCAAGCCGGATTCGACAACAAAATGTTGGGAACATGTGAATCAGGTTTATTCGCCATTGGAAACAATCACTCCGGAACTTGAAGAATATATCGTGAAGCAAATCAGCGAGTTGCTGACAAATTACGGTGAGGTCACGACATTGTGGTTCGACATGGGGCTTGTGACGCCGGAGCAGAGCACACGCTTCCGCAAAGTAGTCAAAAGCATTCAGCCTCAATGTCTTATCAACGGAAGGATTATGAACAACCAAGGCGATTACATGACATTGCCCGACAACGGCGACGTGGCATCGTACGGCGACATTTACTGGGACAACCCCGCATCGCTTTATGGAACATGGGGTTACAAGTCGTGGATTGAGCGGCCAGAATTGTCGGAACAAGTCAGAACACAAATCGAGAGATTGAGAAGCACCGTAAGTCACGGCGGAGTGTTCCTGCTCAACATCGGCCCCGACGGAGACGGCAAAGTCATTGATTACGAGAAAGATGTGCTTGACGGAATTGGAGAGTACCTGCGCGACAATCCGAATTTTTATGAAACCGAATATGCAGCATCATCAAACTCGGAAAAGATCATAACCGCGTACAATTCAGCCGACGAGATAGTCCTCACCAACGATGACGCACTTCGACACGCGATGATTGACGGCACGGGTTACATGAGTGTCCAGCCGGATTCGTGGCTTTCATGGAAAGTTGAAGCCGCCGAACCTGCGGAATACGACGTTTTCGCCGTCTATATCCCTGAAAATGAGGCAAAAGAATATGTCTTGAAATGCAATGAAATTAGTCTGAACCACATCTTGCCCGGCGTTGACAAAATGGTTCAGACCTCATATTTCGGAAGCGTATTGATTAATAAAGGTGTCAATGAAATAATTCTCGACCAGGCGAGCCGGTGCAATCCGCTTGAGCCGCTTGGTGTCAAGGTTGAAAAGATAATTTTGAAAAAAAAGTGATTTTTTCAGCTGACATTTAAAAATTCATAGTATTTTTGCAAAAATTTTAAGAATCAAAAATATGTTTGAGCCTATCAGTATTTTTTTTAAAGAAACATCAACAACAAAAGCAAGGATGGGAAAAAGTGAAGGTGTGAAAATAGCAAGGATAGCAAAAATGCTTGAAGAGACATATTCTGCAGACGAGTTTGAAAAAAAACTCAAAAACGCCTTGATTGAAATTCACAAAAATGAAGAATTACACAATAAGATACAGTCAGCAAGTAATTGATAGACTTTCTGAAATAGCAACCTTTATTGACAATTTTTTCATTTTCCCATCCAGTTTGAATTATGTTGAAGAAATAAGACAAGAGATTGACAATCTGTCTTATTTGGCTGATGCAGTACCAAAACTTTTATGGCGTACTGAATCACAGTATCATCCAAACGAAAGAAGACTTTTGGTGAAAAATGGCAAATTCACAGTGTTTTTTCACACATTTTACGAATACGTCATTATTGATGATATTGTTCCATCAAGTATGGTCTCAAAAAAAAACTAAAAAAAAAACGGAGACCTTGTATCACAAAATCTCCGTTTTACTTTAATTATCAATCAATTAGAGAGCTGATGCCTTGTGGTATTCCCTCTTGCCGAGTTCCTTGTCGAGCATGTACAGTCCGAGATTGTTGCCTTCGATGAACTTGAATGAATCGACCATCTTCTGCGCTTCCTCTTCTTCCTCAACCTGTTCGTCGATGAACCAGGTCATGCGGTTCTGTGTCGCATAGTCAGCGTCTTCAATCGCGAGCTTGTTGATGTTGTGGATCATGCTTGTGACTTTCTTCTCATGTTTCAGAGTGTCTTCAAATGCCGCAAGTGGCGTAGCCCATTCTGTCTCAACGGCTTCGATCGGTTTCAGCACGACGCGCACGTTGCGTGACTGCATGTACTTGTAAAGGATCATCGCGTGGTCCTGTTCTTCCTTGAACTGAACCTCGAACCAGTTCGCGATACCATCAAAACCCTTGTCGCGGAAATTTGTCCCCATCGACAGATAAAGGTAAGCTGACCACAATTCAGCGTTGATCTGAGCATTGATTGCTTCTTCGATTTTCTTTGTCATTTTATTAATTTTTTAAAGTTTGTAATTCAAATTTCAAAACGCAAAATTACATCAAAAAGTTCAGAAATTGTACCATAATTTTCAAAATATTTTTCCCATATTTAAAAATATGTTTTACCTTTGCTGAAATAAAAATCATTACCATGACAGCATTATCATCTGCCGACAAACAGCAACTTGAATCGCGTGGCATCACTGTCGAACAAGTTGAAAATCAATTAAATCAATTCAAGAAAGGTTTCGCATACAGCGACCTCATAGCCCCTGCCACCATCGGCAACGGCATCGTAAAATTCAGCGAGGAAGAGATAAAAGAACTTGTCAAGCAATTCGATGAGGACAAACAATATTACGACATTTTGAAGTTCGTCCCGGCTTCAGGCGCGGCGAGCCGAATGTTCAAGAACCTGTATTCTTTTGTTGAGGAATATAAAGGCAAGGAAGTTCCATCAAATTTTCTGAAGAGAGAGAAGATAAAACCGGATTCGGCGGAGAATTTCTTCATCGGGATACACGATTTTGCGTTTTTCAACGACTTGAAAAACAACCTTCTGGAGAAAGGCAAAGACATAGAAAAGATGTTGAAAAACAACGAGTTGGTTGAGATTGCCGAGGCCCTGCTCAACTCCGACGGCATGAATTACGGCAATCTGCCCAAGGCGTTGCTGAAATTCCACAAATACGGCGACACGGCACGTCTTGCGATGGAAGAACACCTCGTCGAAGCAGCGGAATACAGCACCTGCGACGACGAAAAAGGGAAAGTCGCGCAACTGCATTTCACCGTCTCACAAGAGCATCTCGACATTTTCATGAAAGTCGTGGAATATGTACTGCCGAAATATGAAAAGATGTTCGGCATAAGATACAAGATCTCGTTCTCCATCCAGAAACCGTCAACCGACACAATCGCCGCCGACATGAACAACGAGCCGTTCCGCGACAAGAACGGCAATCTTGTGTTCCGTCCTGGCGGTCACGGTGCTTTGATTCAGAATCTCAATGACTTACACAAGGAAATCATATTCATCAAGAACATCGACAACGTCGTTCCCGACAAGTTGAAGCCAACGACCTTTGAATATAAGAAAGTCTTGGGCGGTTATCTTTTCCGTTTGCAGCAGAAACAATTCGAGTATCTTGAGATGCTTGATTCCGGCGATGTCACGAATGACGAACTTGATGAAATCACCGCTTTCGCGAAAGACAAGTTGCTGATTGACATTCCGGATTATTATTCGACTTACAACGAAATCGAGAAGATTGACTTCCTGTACAGCAAGTTGAACCGTCCGATGCGCATTTGCGGGATGGTGAAGAACGAGGGCGAGCCGGGAGGCGGGCCATATTTCACACGCAACAGCAACGACGAGATTTCGCTTCAGGTCGTCGAGTCGTCACAGATTGACCACAACAACGAAAAGCAGGAGGCGATGTTCCGCTCGTCAACACATTTCAACCCTGTTGATCTGGTCTGCGCCACACAAGACTTCAAAGGCAATCACTTCGACCTCAACGACTACGTTGACCCAGAGACGGGCTTCATCTCTTTGAAGTCGAAAGACGGCAAAGACCTGAAAGCCATGGAGTTGCCTGGACTTTGGAACGGTGCGATGGCAGATTGGATCACGATATTTGTCGAAGTCCCGATTGCGACATTCAATCCGGTGAAAACAGTGAACGATTTGTTGAGAGAGACACACCAGAGTTGAAAAGTCAGAAATATTCCAAGCCCTGACTAAACAGCATTGTCATTTGCGCAGAACTTCTTGATACACAGATAGACACGTCCGACATCGTGACAATTGCACATACCATACGGCTGCGTCTCTTCATGAAAGACGTAGCCGTTGCTTTTTGAGAATCTCAAGCGCCTTATCTCATTTGCTTTCGGAAGTTTGCCAATGGCTTTGTCATAATATTCCGACAGCGTTGAATACAACCTGTCAAAATTGATGATGATCGTATCTCTCATCTTTTCGTGTTCATCATCAAGTTCAAAATCGCCACCCGACTCCATAAACTTGATATAGCTCAGTAGATTATCTTTCGTCCGTTTTGTGCTGACACGATACGCAACAGGTTGCATGTCAACAGCTTCAGCCATTTCAGCCTGCGACACCGCAAGGCTTTTGTTCAAACAAGTCAGAAGCAATCTGTACATCACGAAGCGACTTCTCGAAACACTGTTCTGGTCGGCATACGCTATCGCCGTCGATAGAAACCGTATCTTATCTTCATCATGTATAATCGACGGTTCTTCATCACCTTCAGAGGTCAATGTCTTCTTCTTAATCTCAACTTTCATACTCCTCACAAGGAAATTTCTGTACGTTATCATTATCCATTTGAACATGGCACCTTTATTTTCAATGCCTTCCAAGACATGAAACGGCTCATTAAATTCCCAATCGTTACCATCATGGAGATACAGAAAAAAATCCTCTATGGTATCCTGAAACTCAAACAGGTCTCCACAGCCTAAATTCAAAAAAACAGTTTTAAGATTATTTCTTAACCTTTTGTTTATCAAATAATAAGCAACAGATGAACTGTCATCATTCCTTTTAAGAATTGCTTCACAGAAGTCTTCGGGGCCATAATTTCCCCATTCTTTTGAAATATCAGTTTTCATAATTTTGATTTTAATAAATGTCAAACTCACAAAATGCATCGCAAAAATACTCATATTTTTTGTCATAGAAGTATTTTCCCCAACGAATTTCACATATAAGTACAAAATGAATTGGGAATGTTACAAAAAAAAATGAAAAAAAATTTTAAAAACGGTGTAACATTTGACAGAACGCGTGTACTATATGGCAAATAACGCACAGATATGGAAACAAAAAACACAAAATCAGGAAACATGACGTTTCCAAAAAAACAGAAAACAGGAAGAATAAAACGGAGTGATTTAAACAAGATTTTTCCGCAGTACAAGGTTGACATTGAGAATAAAAATGATGCAGTTTCGATGTTACGCCATCTCATTGAAACAGAAAGAAACGGCTGCTTGGCTGGTTTTGGTGCAATGACAATACGTACATATTGCAAGTTTCACCGCATGGCATCTGAAATTTTCTTCCGGCAACGGCATGATGACAGCATTGATGATGTCGAATATTACAAGCGTCAAAAGTTTGACAATCTCGACGGCTTCGACACCGACAGTGTTGGTGATTTCAGGAGATTTGCAAGCGGTGGTTACGGAGAGCTTGGGGGTTCAAGAATCAGCATCAATGTCATCGACCATTTAGCCAATGGTAATTATCTTATTGTCATTGACATGCTGCATTCGACATATTTTTCAGAAGGCATAGAGCTTGCGCTGGCATTGTATAATGGCGGAATAGAATTCGTCATACTTGATGCCGGCAGGATTCTGTCGATGCTTGAGGGGAATGATTATGTTTATCTGATGGATTTCCGAGTTCATGAAAACATTGGTTATTGCGATGGTTGGAGCACGCTTTTGTTGCCCGACATCGCAGCCATCGGGCAGGAAGATGAGATGACGATGGAGCAATACGAAGAGCTTGTCGAGACGGCCGAATGGGAATAGCAAATAAAAAAAGCCGCTTCACAGCGGCTTTTTTACACTCATTTTTGAAAACATTATTTTATTTTTTCAACAATAGCTTTGAAAGCTTCCGGGTTGTTGAGAGCCAGGTCGGCGAGAACCTTGCGGTTGAGGTCGATGTTGGCTGCATGGATCTTACCCATGAATGTGCTGTACGTCATGCCGTATTCATGTGCTGCGGCATTGATACGAACGATCCAAAGGCTTCTGAAATCACGTTTCTTGGCCTTTCTGTCACGATAGGCGTAGGTCAAACCCTTCTCGTAAGAGTTCTTGGCCACTGTCCAGACGTTCTTGCGAGCGCTGAACTGTCCTTTCGTCTGTTTTAAAACTTTTTTGCGTCTTGCTCTTGAGGCGACTGCATTAACTGATCTTGGCATAGTAATTAATTTTTATCCGTCAAAGCGCCCCGCGCGTCCGGGATCTTTTCCGCTCTGACAAGTTTAACAATTTTGTTGATTACATGAGAAGCATTTCTCTGACGGCTCCCATATTAGCTGGTTCGACAATTGTCTGATGTCCCAAAGCGCGTTTGCGTTTGTTCGATTTCTTTGTCAAAATGTGGCTATGGTAAGCATGCTTTCTCTTGATTAAACCGGTGCCTGTAACTCTGAAGCGTTTCTTGGCAGCGGATTTTGTTTTCATTTTTGGCATTGTAAAAATATTTTTAAAGTTACAAATGAGTGTCAATCTTATTTTTTAGGAGCTATCATCATCAACATGCGTTTCCCTTCGAGTTTCGGTAATGCTTCAACTTTTCCGACCTCTTCGAGTGCCTGGGCAAACTTGAGAAGGATCAACTCCCCCTGGTCTTTGTATGCAATCGAGCGTCCGTAGAAAACGACATCAACCTTAACTTTAGCACCTTCTTCAAGGAATCTCTTAGCGTGATTCAACTTGAACTCAAAATCATGGTCATCAGTCTGCGGACCGAGACGTAACTCCTTGATCACCACCTTTGTCGCCTTGGCCTTTATTTCCTTTTGTTTCTTCTTCTGATCGAAAAGGAACTTCTTATAGTCCATGATTTTGCAGACAGGCGGATTTGCGCTTGGTGAAATTTCAACCAAGTCAAGACCTGCGTCTTCAGCCATTCTGATAGCCTCGCGGATCGAGTGAATTTCGTTGTCACCAGCGTCGCCGACTACTCTGACCATCGGTGCCGTGATCCTGTTGTTTATGCGGTGAGGATCATCATTCTGTTGCTTCTTCGGAGGTCTGCTGTTGTTGTTAGGGTTGCCTCCTTTGTTTACTGGAAGTGCTATTGTTTTAGTCTCCTATATTAATTTAACAATCTGTTAATACTCCACTTTCTGCTCTTCTGCGACTTGGTCATTGACAAGTTTTATGAGGTCATTTATTGGCATTGAGCCGAGGTCACCCGTCCCGCGCTTACGCACCGACACGAGTCCTTCACCCTCTTCCTTCTCGCCAACGATGAGCATGAAAGGTATCTTTTTCAATTCCGCGTCACGGATCTTACGTCCAATCTTCTCGCTTCTGTCGTCGAGCAAAACTCTGACTTCAGAATTCTTGAGCTCGGCATAGACTTTTTCTGCGTATTCCTGGTATTTATCGCTGATAGGCAGAACGATAGCCTGATCTGGAGCAAGCCACAACGGGAAGTCGCCGGCGCAGTGTTCGAGCAGCACGGCCACGAAACGTTCCATCGAGCCGAATGGCGCACGGTGAATCATGACTGGACGGTGTTTCTCGTTGTCCGAGCCGATGTATGTGAGGTCGAAACGTTCAGGGAGGTTATAGTCAACCTGGATTGTCCCAAGCTGCCATCTGCGGCCGAGGGCGTCCTTCACCATAAAGTCGAGCTTCGGGCCATAGAATGCAGCTTCGCCGAGTTCCTCAGTTGCTTTCATCCCCTTTTCGGCGCAGGCCTCTCTGATAGCCTGCTCCGCCCTTTGCCAATTCTCGTCCGTCCCGACGTATTTTGTCGTATTTGCCGGGTCACGCAACGAAATCTGGGCTTCGAAGTTTTCAAACTTCAATGCCTTGAAGATTATCTCGATGATGTTCATCACGCGGATGAACTCTTCCTTTACCTGATCTGGGCGGCAGAATATGTGGGCGTCATCCTGAGTGAACGAACGCACGCGCGTCAATCCGTGGAGTTCGCCGCTCTGCTCATAACGATATACTGTTCCGAACTCCGCCAGACGGAGCGGGAGGTCTTTGTACGAACGCGGCTGCCACTTGTAAATCATGCAGTGATGAGGGCAGTTCATCGGCTTAAGCAGATAAATCTCCCCCTCTTCAGGTGTTGTTATCGGCTGGAAGCTGTCCTTGCCGTAATGATCCCAGTGGCCTGAGGTTTCGTACAATTTCTTATTTCCGATATGAGGGGTCATAACCTGCTCATAACCATAATGTTTCTGAATCTTTGTGAGATATTCCTGAAGGCGGAGACGTAATGCCGTCCCTCTCGGCAACCACATCGGAAGACCTTTGCCGACCATGTCGGTGAACATGAAAAGTTCGAGCTCGCGTCCGAGTTTGCGGTGGTCGCGTTTCTTGGCTTCCTCCAGAAGGACGAGATATTCTTCAAGGTCTTTCTTCTTCGGGAAAGTGATGCCGTAGATACGCGTGAGCTGCTTGCGGGTCTCGTCGCCGCGCCAATATGCGCCGGCTATTGAAGTGAGTTTCACAGCCTTGATGAACGATGTGTCAGGGATATGCGGTCCGCGGCAGAGGTCGGTGAAAGCACCGTTCTTATAGTATGTTATCGTTCCGTCTTCAAGTTCGCTGATCAGCTCGACCTTATATTCGTCGCCTTTATCCTGGAAATGCTTGAGGGCGTCGGCCTTGCACACGTCAACACGTTCAAAAGTCTGTTTCTCTTTTGCGAGTTCCATCATCCTGTTCTCGATTTTCACGAGATCTTCTTCCGTCAAGGTGATGTCACCCGCGTCAATGTCGTAGTAGAAGCCGTTTTCAATGGCCGGTCCGATGCCGAATTTCACGCCTTTGTAGAGGCTCTCGATAGCCGCTGCCATGAGGTGAGCCGATGAGTGCCACATCGTGGCCTTCCCCTCCGGGTCATTCCACGTGAAGAGTTGAAGTTCCGCGTCCTCGTTCACCGGACGAAGAGCGTCCCACATCTTGCCGTTAACTTTTGCTGACAAAACGTTGCGTGCCAGACCTTCGCTAATGCTTTTAGCGACATCCATCGGCGTCACGCCTGCTTCAAACTGTCTGACACTACCGTCAGGAAACTTTATATTTATCATGATTCAGATGTTTTCAAAAAAACTTTGCAAAAATACACATTTTTACAACACCAATCCCACTGATTATCAAAAATTTTTAATCCATTTCCACATTCGGCAAATCTGATTTCCAATTTCTTCATTCAAACAATATATCTAATTGATTTCCAATGTTTTAAGGTTTAACAGATTAATCGGATTTCCGTTGAAATTCGACACTTTTTTATTGACGAAACGCAGGACCTCGTCGTAAAACAGCACCACGACAGGCGATTCCGACATCATCAGGGAATCCATTTTATGATAAATCAACGCTCTGTCTTTCAAATCGTTAGTAGAAACAGCCAGTTCATACAGCCTGTCAAACTCCGCATTGGAGTAGTGCGTGTAGTTCGGTCCGGCGGGCGCGAAATTCCCGGTCGTGAACAGCGACAGGTAATTCTCGGCATCGGGGTAGTCGGCCACCCACGACGAGCGGAAGAACGGCAGAGAGCATTTCGCACGTTTCTCGCGCAGCGCAGCCGGCATCATCTCCTCGACATCGCAGATGACACCGATATCATTGACCGACGACTGCACGAACTTCGCCAGATCCATGTATTCCTTCGTGGCATACAACTTTATCTCTTCGCCACCCAAACTGTATTTTTCGACAATCTCAAACGCTTTCCGCTGGTCGAAATGACAGCCGGACGTGCCGAGCGAGTCGTAGCCGGGGAGACCTTTCGGTATTATCCCGCCGTTTCCGGGCGTGCCGATGCCGTTCCTCAGATAACGCAGCATCTTCTCCCTGTCGATGGAATAATTGACCGCTTTGCGCAATGCGACAGCTCGTTCCTTGTCATCCTTTTCTTCTTGTGTATCAATATAAAACGACAGATATTCGGTATTCAAATATGGTTCACGAATCAGGTAAAAATCATCTTTGTATTTGTTTCTCAAATGCCCGTCACGAGTCAGGAGTTCATCCTTGTACCTCGCATCGATGCCCGACATGAAATCGGTCTTACCTTGCACGAACTCCATGAAGGCGACTTGCTTGTCGATGAGGAAACTTATCGACACGGCATCGATATGCGGAAGCCTCTTCCCGTTTGCCACCTCGAAGTAGTCAGGATTCTTTCTGAGTACCAGACGGACACCTTCTTTCCAGTACTGGAACTTGAACGGGCCAGTCCCGACCGGATGCCGTCCGAAGTCATCACCATAATACTCAACGGCCTCACGCGGGACGACTGACAGGTACGTCATCGACAGAATCCCAAGAAAAGCCGGGAAACAATCCTTAAGTTCTATCTGGAAAACCGAATCATTGACGGCACGAAAGGCATATCCGTCCTCATCTTGTTTGACTGGTGAGAAAATCCATACTCCCGGAGAACTCAACTTCCTGTCAACCAATCTGTTGAACGAATATTCAACATCACCTGCCACGACCCTCCTGCCCTTCCCGCCAAAGCAACTGTCGGCATGAAAAAACACATCATCCCTTAAAATAAATGTATATGTCTTCCCGTCTTCAGACACATCCCAACTTTTCGCCACCGACGGCACTATGTTCATCTCGTCATCAAAAGCCACGAGGCTGTTAAACAATTGGTTACACGCCCATATATGCGGCTGGTCCTTGGCATAAATCGGGTCAAGCGTGAGGATGCCGGCCGCCTCGTTGTACTTGAAAATCTTGAGCCCGGCGGTCGGGTCATCTTTCCTACCGCAGGAAATCAGCAGAAACGCGACAAAAACATATATGAGTTTTTTCATTTTCATATTTTTTGCAAAAGTAGTCATTTTCATAACAGACGAACATTTATTTTTCACTGACATAGTACTTTTTTTCGGAAAATGTTACACCGAATTTGCATATTTTTGCAAAAAAATTTTGGGATGCGCATAAAAGAGATTAGTTCCGACAGAGGCATATTGATTATCAACGATTTCGGCGACAGAACGAGAATCGTCCCATTGAACGACCGCGACAAACTGTTGAGTTTCATGCGCTCTAACGCAACCAACGTGCCGCTCTTCCCGATGGAAGTGATTGACAGTCTCGCAAATGTAGCATCACACAAGGTCCAGATCAAGATTGAAACAAAGAAAATGCTTGGCGAATGGCCATATTTTATCATTGACTTAAACTTCAGATATTCAAAAAGTTACGACATTTCTTTCGAGGAGCCGTTTTTCAAACTCTCCCACCCTTTTGACGACGGCACCGATTTCTTCCGTCTTGAATATGAAGAGATTGAATCCGATTTCACACCCAACGGGAAATACCGCGGCGCACACGCACGTCGTTACAAGCTCGATGAAATAATGGAAAGACTTGAATTTATCGCGAAAGATACCCCGAATTTGACACTGGAAGCGGTCATTCAAACCACTGCCGGCGAGGTTTACACTTCAGAGAAAATAATATTCAGACGGGATTTTAAACATTAACAACATTATCATTTTGTCATGTAAACAACAGAAAACCAGGAAGTTTTCACAGCAAATCTTTGGAGTCCATTTCAATATCTGCAGCTTTTAATAATTTTTCATGACTTTTTAAAAATTTGTTTTATTTTTGCAAAAATTTTAAAGACAAAATATGAACAGAGAACCAGCAATCAAAAAAAGAATACTTTTTGAAAACGACAGAAACTTTCAAAATTCTGTGCTTGAAAAGGAATTGAGAGATAGTGTAAGCCCTGAAGAATACAGAGCGAAGTTGATGGAATATGTTGTCAAGCATTATGAAAACTTACAAAGTTAGATTCACCAGAAAAGTTTACGATCAGATAGAAAGCATAGCGACTTACATAACATCAATAAACACCATTGAATCCAGCATTCGATATGTCAATTCCCTTATTGATGAAATACTAACTCTCTCTTATTGTGCCGACATCATTCCGAAACTGCAATGGAAAACGCCACAAGTGGTATATCCAAACACAAAGCGGTTGCTCGTAAAAAAAGGAAAACTGACAGTATTCTTTGTCACATATCAAAATTATGTTCTGATATATGACATAGTTCCTTCATCGTTAGTCACTGAAGAATCAAATTTTACGCCTTGAATCCTGTCACTTTCTTGTGCGAATCGACGAGGAACTTGTTGTAATCCAACGTATTAATATCCTGTTCCTTTTCAAGAGCAAGATCCAAAACCTCCATCATGTTCTCGACGAAATGGAATTGAAGTCCTTCGACGTATTCCTGTTTGATGTCCATAAAGTCAGGCTCGTTGTTGCGTGACAGGATGACATCCGTGACATTGTTCCGTTTTGCGGCGAGCATCTTTTCCTGTATTCCGCCGACGGGCAAGACTCTTCCCCTCAACGTGATTTCGCCGGTCATCGCAAGCATGTCCTTGACGCGACGTTGAGTGAACGCAGATGTCAGTGCCGTGAGCATCGTGATGCCAGCCGACGGGCCGTCTTTCGGCGTCGCGCCTTCCGGGACATGAATGTGGACGTTCCACTCCTCAAAGACAATCGGATTGATATTCAGCTGGTTGGCGTGCGATTTTATAAACTCATACGCAATCGTCGCTGATTCTTTCATCACTTCGCCGAGATTTCCTGTCATGTTGAGCATTCCGCGTCCGCGGCTCAGGCTCGCTTCTATCGACAGTATCTCCCCGCCGACAGGAGTCCACGCGAGGCCGATGGCCACGCCAGGTGTCGTGTGTCTCACCTCGTCTTCGTCGTGATGCATCGGGACACCGAGTGTCTTCTTCAAATCATCAGCAGAGACCTTCCTGTCGTATTCGCCGCCGACGACCAGTGCCTTGGCCTTCTTACGGATCACATCGGCAATCTTTCGCTCCAGCGAACGGACGCCCGCCTCCCTTGTGTAGTCGTCGATTATCTTGTAAATCATCTCTTCCGAAAACTGCACGTCTTTAGCCTTCAAGCCATGCTCTTTCAGCTGTTTAGGCACAAGATGACGTTTCGCGATCTCATATTTCTCCTCACGCAGATAGCCGTTCAGGTCGATGACTTCCATACGGTCGCGGAGAGCCGGATGTATTGTCTGAAGGTTGTTCGCCGTGGCTATGAACATCACCTTGGAAAGGTCGAAATCGAGTTCGATGAAGTTATCGTTGAATGTGTTATTCTGTTCAGGGTCAAGGATTTCGAGCAGGGCGGCCTGCGGGTCGCCGCTGATGTTGTTGCTGCTCACCTTGTCTATTTCATCGAGCACGAAGACCGGATTCGACGACTTGGCTTTCTTCAGGTTCTGTATTATCCTGCCGGGCATCGCGCCGATGTAAGTCTTACGGTGGCCGCGGAGCTCCGACTCATCGCGGACTCCACCGAGAGACATACGTATATACTTACGTCCCAATGCTTTAGCTATCGACTTCCCGAGAGACGTCTTGCCGACGCCGGGAGGTCCGACGAGGCAGAGGATCGGGGCTTTCATGTCGTTTTTCAGTTTCAAGACGGCGAGGTGCTCGATTATTCTGTCTTTAATTTTGTCAAGGCCGAAATGGTCTTTGTCGAGGACTTTCTGCGCGTGTTCGAGGTCGAAATTGTCTTTTGTGTATTCGTTCCAAGGCAGTTCAACGAGGTATTCGAGATAATTGTGTTGGACTCCGTAATCGGCTGCCTGCGGATTGATGCGCTGGAGTTTCTGCAGTTCTTTTTGAAATACATCCGCCACTTCCTTGCTCCATTTCTTTTTTGCGGCTTTTTCGGTCAACTCCTTGACATCCTGTTCGTTAGGTGTCCCGCCGAGTTCTTCCTGGATGGTACGAAGCTGTTGGTTGAGGAAATATTCGCGCTGCTGCTTGTCCATATCAACTCTCACCTTAGTCTGAATCTGTTGTTTCAGTTCGACCATCTGAAGTTCATTTGTGAGTAATTGCAGGAGTGCCGTTGCAAACTCCGTTATATCATTGATTTCCAACAGTTTCTGACGCGCTTCCATATCCGCGATGATATTGCTGGCGATGAAATTGACCATAAACCACGGGCTTTCGATGTTTTTTATGGCGAATGTCGCCTCAAAAGGCATGTTGGCTGATTTCTGCATTATCTGCACCGACATGTCTTTGATGCTCTGAATCAGGGCTTTGAACTGTCGGTCGCGCGGTATGCTTCTCACCTCGCCGTACGGCGACACCTTGCCCCAAAGATACGGTTCTGTCAATGTGAGTTCTTCAAGTCTGAAGCGGCGTTTGCCCTGTATGATAACGGTTGTATTCCCATCGGGCATCTGCAAAGTCTTCATCACCTGGGCGACAGTACCGATTTCAAACAGGTCGTTTTGCTGAGGTTCTTCCACCTTGGCGTCACGCTGTGCGATGACACCGATGTCCATGTGGTTTTTATACGCATCCTTGATGAGCTTGATGGTCTTGCTGCGACCGACGGTGATCGGGATTACCACGCCGGGGAAAAGAACCGCGTTTCTGAGTGGCATAACCGGCAGCTCGTCAGGTGTCTCCTCCTCATTCATGCGTTTCTCGTCTTCTGGGGAAAAAAGTGGAATGAATTCGCCATCACTTTCAACTATGTCGCTTAATATTATATCTGGGTTGATCTGGTTGTCCATAAAAACGTTTTTATTTTCGCGCCCATCGGCAAATATCGTGCCAAAAAAAACCCTTGTCATCTCTGGCAAGGGCAAAAACTTCATTATGAAAAATTTAACAAACCTATTCCGAGATTATTTTTTTCTTGCTTCCTGGAATTTCTTGTACTTGTTGTTGAACTTATCAACGCGACCTGCCGTGTCAACAAGTTTCATCTTACCTGTGTAGAACGGGTGTGATGTGTTGGAAATTTCAAGCTTCACCAATGGATATTCGTTTCCGTCTTCCCAAACAATTGTTTCCTTGGTGTTGATCGTTGAACGTGACATGAATGCGTAGTCATTCGACATGTCTTTAAATACTACAAGACGATAATTCTTTGGATGTATATCTTTTTTCATTTCGTGTATGATTTTTCCGTTATTTCGAGCCGCAAAAATACAACTTTTTACAATACAAAAATCATTTTTTGAAAACTTTTTTAATTTTTTATCTTTTCATTGATTATCAACATGTTATAAATTTTGCAAAAATCTTATGATGTCAGAATCGGCCTTGTTTTTCTGAAAAAATGTCAGTATTTCTGCCAAAGATTCATATTCATGATAAAAAATCTCCGAAACATTGGGGTTCATTTCATCGCTTTGACGCAGAATCACGAAGCCTGTATCGATGTACTTTTTCTTTCCGAGAAGGCATATTGACTTGCGGTATTCGTAATTGTTGAAATATCGAGCGTTGTCTTTCACGTCATCCCATTTCGCGAAAGCGGCGAGCAACGGCTGAAAATCATAATTCTTCGGGACGAAAATATTCCTTACAGAATGCCGTCCCCTTCCGAAATTAACGAAACATTTATACGCAAGTTCTTCTAAATCAGACTGTTTTTCATCACCTATAATAAGATACATCCCTAAATTTTCGTAGCGGAAAAGATGCGGGATATCCGCGAAATACTCCTTCAGAACTGAGTTATTCTCATTGTCGTTCAAGACAATAGCATCAAAATCAATCAAAGGACGTTCAACAAAGTTGATGTCAGGCTCGATTTCCAGGCAAGCGGCGACCATCGCATCGGCGTAGGCCTTCAGCAAAAACGGGTCGTCGTGTGATATTTTGCCGACAAAATCGTTTCCGGAAAGCAGGATACAGAGGAAATCGCGGAAGTTGTCGAGCGGAGTCTCGCCCGACATCACGACGGCAACTCTCCTGGATTCGCGGTCACTATCGGGGAAAAGACCCGCGATCTCCCGCATGTTCTCCGGCCTCGTGAGCCTCTCGACCTCATCAACAGCGGCGGAGATATTCTTTTCGTTGAACCACACATTATTATATATAGACTTCCGTATTATCTCATCGTTAAATATTTCTCTGACATTCAACGAGTTAATAATTTCAATCAGTTTATTTCTATCTTTCATGGCAAAATCTCCCGCATAATTTTCCTGCAAAAAAACAAAATTTTTCTTTTGGTTGTAATATCAATTTAATTTATTACCTTTGCAACGTCTTAAAAAAGAGTAGAGAGTAGAGAGTAGAGAGTAAAGAAATCATTGATAATAAACATATTAAAATAATAATAACTTTAAAATAAAAAATAATGAAACACAATTTCAATGCTGGACCATGTGTCCTTCCAAAAGAAGCCGTTGAATCAACAATCAACGCAATTCGCAATTTCGACAACACAGGCATCGGTTTGATGGAGATTTCACACCGCACTCCAGGTTGGGAGCGCGTGATGGAAGAGACCCGTCAGCTCTGGCGTGAGCTTCTCAACATTCCTGCCGAATACGAAGTCCTCTTCCTCGGCGGCGGTGCAAGCACGCAGTTCTTCACAGTCCCTGCAAACTTGATGAAGACAAAGGCTGCTTACCTCCAGACAGGCGTTTGGGCAAAGAAAGCCATCAAAGAAGCCAAATTGTTCGGTAAGGTTGAAGTCGTTGCATCATCAGAAGACAAGAACTACACATACATTCCGAAAGGTTACACAATCCCTACAGACGCCGACTACTTCCACATCACCACAAACAACACAATCTACGGCACAGAGATCAAGGAAGACATGGACTGCCCTATCACATTGGTCGCTGACATGTCGTCAGACATCATGAGCCGTCCTGTTGACGTGAAGAAATACGGCCTCATCTTCGGCGGCGCCCAGAAGAACGTCGGTCCTGCCGGCGTGACATTCGTCATCGTCCGCAAAGACCTCCTCGGCAACATCGGCGAGCGTGCATACATGAACCCGCTTCCGACAATGGTGAACTACCTGACACACATGCCGGCCGACAAACCGGCAGACGTCTCGATGTTCAATACACCTCCGGTACTTCCTATCTTCGTCATGCACGAGACATTGACATGGGTGAAGAACCTCGGCGGCGTCGAGAAGATGCACGAGATCAACATGAAGAAGTCGAACATGCTCTACGAGGAAATCGACCGCAACAGCATGTTCCGCGGCACAGCCGAGAAGGATTCACGTTCAATCATGAACCACTGCTGGGTCATGGCAGAAGGCCGTGAGGACCTCCAGGATGCATTCATGGCATTCGCGAAGGAACGCGGCATGGTCGGCATCAAGGGTCACCGTTCAGTCGGCGGCTTCCGCGCATCATTGTACAACGCCTGCCCGATCGAGTCAGTCGAAGCACTCGTCCAATGCATGCAGGACTTCGAAAAAGCCAACAAATAACAATAAAGTTTTGAGAGTGAAGAGTTAAGAGTGAAGTTATTTTTCAATATCGACTTCACTCTCAACTCTCAAAATTTCACATTAAAAAAAAGAAAAAATGAAAGTATTAGTAGCAACAGAAAAGCCATTCTCAGCATCAGCTGTCAATGGGATCCAGAAAATAGTTGAAGAAGCGGGTTACAGCTTCGCAAAACTTGAGAAATACACCGACGTCCAGCAGTTCTACGACGCAGTGGCTGACGCCGATGCCCTCATCGTCCGTTCAGACAAAGTGACGAAAGAAGTCATCGACCACGCAAAGAACCTGAAGATCGTCGTCCGCGCCGGCGCAGGTTTCGACAACCTCGACCTCGCAGCCTGCACAGCAAGAGGCATCGTCGCGATGAACACACCAGGCCAGAACTCAAACGCAGTCGCCGAACTCGCCATCGGCCTCATGGTCTATATGGCACGCAACACCTTCAAGCCGGGCACAGGCTCTGAGCTTAAGGGCAAGAGGATCGGCATCCAGGCTTACGGCAACGTCGGCCGCCTCGTCGCTGAAAAGGCAAAGGCATTCGGCATGGAAGTCTGGGCATACGACCCGTTCGTCCCGACCGAGAAGATGGAAGCCGAAGGCGTGAAAGTCCCTGCAACATTGGAGGAACTCTACGCAAACTGCGACTACATCTCGTTGCACATCCCTGCAAACGACCAGACAAAGAACAGCATCAACTACGGTCTTCTCTCGAGAATGCCGAAGGGCGGCTGCTTAGTCAACACAGCCCGCAAGGAAGTCATCAACGAAGCCGACATGGAGAAGATGCTCGCCGAACGCACAGACTTCAAGTATGTGACAGACATCGCTCCGGTGAACGCAGAGACGTTGGCGCAGTTCGCCCCGCGTTTCTTCGCAACACCTAAGAAACAGGGCGCCGAGACAGCCGAGGCTAACCTCAACGCAGGTCTCGCAGCAGCACGCCAGATCGTCGGATTCTTCAAAGACGGTTGCACGAAATTCCAAGTTAACAAATAATTTCAGTTTTTAAGAGTGAAGTGTTCGGGGTTGAATCTATTCAACTCCACACTCCACTCTAAACTCTAAAAACTTAATAGACATGTCAGTTATCAAACCATTCAAAGGCTATCGTCCGACAGTTGACATCGCCGAGAAGCTCGCGTCGAGACCATACGACGTTCTGAACACAGAGGAAGCCCGCGAGGAATGCAAAGGCAACCCATACAGCCTCCTCCACGTGACGAAGGCCGAAATCGATCTTCCGGCAGGCCACAAGGACAGCGACCTCGAGACCTACATCAAAGTCGTCGAGAACTTCAACGCGTTCAAAGACTACGGATGGCTCGTACAGGACGAGGAAGAGAAACTTTACATCTACGCACAGAGCATGAACCCGACAGAGGCCGACGCGCATTGGCAGTACGGCATCGTCGCATGTGCATGGAGCGAAGACTATATTAATAAGGTCATCAAGAAACACGAGCTCACACGCAAGGACAAGGAAGAGGACCGCATGAAACACGTCCGCATCACCAACGCCAACGTCGAGCCGGTGTTCTTCGCATATCCCGCGGTGAACGAGATCGACGCCATCGTCGATAACATCGTCCGCCACCAGAAGCCGATTTACGACTTCATCGCCAAGGAAGACGGCTTCGGCCATCGTTTCTGGACCATCGACGACAAGGCCACCATCGCCCGCCTCGTCGAGCTCTTCGCCACCAAGGTCCCGGCCATGTACATCGCCGACGGTCACCACCGCAGCGCAGCTGCGGCCCTCGTGGGACAGGAGAAGAAAGAAAACAACCCGCACCACACAGGCAAAGAGGAATACAACTTCTTCATGACAGTCATATTCCCCGACAACCAGCTGAAAGTCATCGACTACAACCGCGTCGTGAAAGACTTGAACGGCCTCAGCAAGGCTGACTTCATCGCAGCTCTCGGCAAGACATACGTCGTCGAAGACATGGGCACAGAGATCTACAAGCCGGCCAAGCTCCACGAGCACAGCATGTATCTCGACGGCCACTGGTACAAGATGAGCGCGAAGCCAGGCACATACAACGACAACGACCCAATCGGAGTACTCGACGTGAAGATCCTGAGCGACAACGTACTCGACAACATCCTCGGCATCAAGGACCTCCGCACCGACAAGCGCATCGACTTCGTCGGCGGAATCCGCGGTCTCGGCGAGCTGAAGCGTCGCGTTGACAGCGGCGAGATGAAGGTCGCATTCGCGATGTACCCTGTCTCAATGAAACAGATCATCGACATCGCCGACAGCGGCAACATCATGCCCGGCCACGGTGGCATTCTCGACCGCTTTGACAGCATAATTATGATAACGCCCTTCATGCTTGCCATGATAGAACTGGCACGAATCCTCATCTAATAATTGAAATAATAACTATATGTATATTCACAAAGAAGGTCACAGACTGCTAGGATGGCTTGGACTGGTATTGCTGGCAGCAGCCGCTCTCATCATCTGGTTTGAGCAGTATCTTAACATCTGGTTTCTCCTCCTATGGGCTATTGTATTCATCCTCTGGAGTCTGCTGCTCTATTTCTTCCGCATTCCCAAACGCAATTTTGTGCAGGACGAATCGCTTCTTATTTCGCCTGCAGATGGCACAATATGTGCTATAGAGCAGGTATTTGAGAAAGAATACCTCAACTGCGAATGTCTCCAGGTTAGCGTGTTCATGTATGGAACAGACGTTCATGTAAACCGCTACCCTGTCAGCGGCCACGTGGACTATGTGAAGTATCATAAGGGCAACTATTTTGTGGCCTCCTACCCCAAGTCGTCGGTACTCAACGAGCATTCCTCTATCGGATTGACGATGAGTAACGGACAGAAGATTCTCATGAAACAGATTGCTGGCGTAATGGCCC
>CALBNV010000057.1 GCA_937896895.1 uncultured Bacteroidales bacterium
TTTCTAACACAAGTTTCACAAGCATTTTTCTAACACAAGTTTCACAAGCATTTTTTTAACACAAGTTTCACAAGTATTTTTCTAACACAAGTTTCACAAGTATTTTTCTAACACAAGTTTCACAAGTTTTCATCTAATCACCTTTCACCTTTCCACCTTTCCACCTTTTCACCTTTCCACCTTTCACCTTTCACCTTTCAACCTTTCACCTATCCACTCATACCTTTTCGCCATTCTCTTCTTCCCTATTTTCCTGTAGAAATTCGCCACATGGTCACATGCGGTTTTATATGTGCCGCGATAAATCTCATTGTTTTCATCATAAAAAGCCTTTGCGATATTATATGCTTTCAGAGTGTATTCCTCGCCTTTTTCCATGTCGCCGAGAGCGAGGCATGCCTTCCCCATGCGGACGTAGCAGTTAATGAGATGAAATTTGTAAATTCTCAACCTGTCGGCCGATTTCTCATAGATTTCCATTCCCCTGCTGTAATGTTCTAAAGCGCCGGTGTAGTCTTTCTTGCCGAAGAACACATCGCCGTATGTCTCGTTTGTAGAGGCGTAAATCTCCTCATAGCATCCGTTGTCACCGCCGTATTTCACGCACAAATCAAGGAGTTTCTCGTATGTCGCCGAAGCCTCATCATCCTCTTTGAGGAACACCTCCGCCTTTGCGAGCCGGTAAAGTGCGTACAGATAAACGTCCAGCTCATAATTGACAAACTCGTATGCATCCATGATCCTGACCGCGTCAACAAATGCGGCCTTCGCATCCTGATATAATTTAAGTTCCATGTAGATGTTGCCTTTTTTCGTATTGAAATCAGCGATTCTCGGTGCGTATTTCCTCGGGTCCTGCGGCATGATGCGTGTTTCTATCTCGATGGCCTTGTCGATACATGCCATGGCGGAGTCGTTTTTCCCTTGGTCAGACAGGATGATGCTCAGGCTCGACAGCGAGTTGGCGTATTCGCCGCTGAACTTGTCATCCGACTCATAAAGTTTCCTTCTTATCTCGACGGATTTTTTCACGACCTTCTCCGCCTTTTCATACTCACAATTCTCATAATACATGGCGCCAAGTTCATGAATCGGATAGTTTATAAGCACATAGAAATAAGAGTCGCTCACCTCGGCGCCGAGTCCGTCCTCGGCTGTTTTTATCGCCTTTTCAAAAAAACCGCGCCCGGCGTCAAGATCCTTGGTGCGTATGGCCATGCGACCCATGTTCAAATAGATGTACGACATGTGAATCTTTGATCTGCAATTTCTTTCGGCGACCATTCCGTACTTCATCACCTTTTCGATATTGACCTCATCGGAGAAGAACCTGACCGCCTGTGCGAGGACATAGTCATTTGTTGAGTCAGCCTGTATTATCTTCTCATACATTTGTCCCACGATCCGCCTGTTTTCCTTGCCGCCGACGAGCAGGCGCAGTTCTATCTCTTCTTTCATTCCCGGAATCAGTTCCTTGATGGAGGCGTCGGCCTCGTTGCGCTGGTCAATCTTCCGCGACAGGCGTTCGAGCGAATTGTAGTTTGAATACACATTCAAGGCCCCCTCGATGTCGCCATTGTCGAGTGCGGCGAAGGCGCAGCGGCCCACCGAGTCCATGTCGTCCTTGTTAATCCTCGAGAACCTGTCGGCATATTCCGCGATCTTCGAATTGGCGTTTTTCAGGTCTTCTTCGGCCTTCACGGCTCTTTGCTCGTATTCCGCAAGCGGGATCTCGTTTTTCGCGAGCTGCGACTTCAGTTCCTCAATCTGCTTCTTGTAAACGCCAATCTGGTAATTGTCGAAGATCTCGTAATAGCTGGCGCGTGCCTCCGCGAGTTTCGCCGGCGGCGCGACGACGATTTTCAAGGTGTCTTTTTCGGTCAGAACCACGCCATCCTTGATCAGCTGGCTGTTCACCACCTCGTAGCCCGACTTGTAAACGCGAAGGTTATACACGACATCGCCTCTCTTCTTCTTGGCGAAATTCAGAACGAATATCCCGTCGCTGTCGCTGACGGCGGGCTGCACGTCATCCGACGAAACGGCTTCGACACTCACGCCGGAAACGGCTTTCCCGTTTGAGTTTATTTCTACAATCCTTCCCACCTGCCTCACTTGTGCCGACAGGGTGCAAATATTTAACAGACAGACAAATACGATAAAAAATTTCAAAAGTCGTGGCATTATACTACATCAAAATAACAAGGTGCAAAAATATGCAATTTTTTATGATTTACGAAAAATTTTGGCGATACGAGATGTATAAAATAATAATACACGACCAATTGGCAGAATAAATTTGCCCAAGACCAATGAATTTCATGAAAAAAACGCGTATGTCATTTAAAAATCACAGTCCCATTCCGATGCCCACGCCCCAGCTTCCTCCACCATTAAATTTAAAATTGGGTGCATCATAACGGTATGTCGCAAATATCGTAATGCTCTCTCCATCTTTCTTTGGTATCCTGAAGCCCATCTTTGGATTCAGCAGGAAGTCGAATGCATTGGTTTTGGTCACATCATTTTCGGTCAGATATTTGACTTCGACTTTTCCATGACAATAACCCATGCCAATGACCGGCCTGATGAAGAAAAAACCCAAGTTGAAGGAGTATGGAAGCACAAGGTTGATGGCGAAACTTGAAGAACTTATGTCGACACCGCTTTCTTTGTAATCATACCATCCCCAATACAGGTCTATCAAATTAAAGTCAATATCCAATCCGCCCCCAGGATTGCCAAACTGATATGAGATGCCACAGTCACCTGTCGCCACTTGGTCTGAGCCTTTTTTTGATTCACTTTTCAATTCACCGCCTGACCCACTGACTGTTTGAACAATTGGCTTGTCTTCACTTTTGATTTCAGGTTCTTTTTCAGGTTCTTGCTGTTTTTTACTCTCAACGAATCGGATGTATCTCACCGCAACATAACCGACACCATTCCTGTAGTCAATCTCAGCCCAGGAACCCTTCAATTCCCGAACATTCACCACCTCTCCCTTTGAAAGGCCTCCGATAACAGCCGACTCTACAGACGGCAACTTCCTGACATTCAAACTCGTAGCTGTCACCTCGTATTGGTTCTGCGCAACAGCAAACAACGGACAAAACAACAGCAATATCGGCAACACTCTGCCTAAACAATCATGTACGAATCTAATTGTCATTTTAATTAACACATTTTCAATTTAAAGTTGCAAAAATAACCACTTTATCATAAACTGACAAAATTCACTGCTTCCAATGATTATACAAAATGTGGAATATAATTATACACAAACAGCTTCACTGAATTTGATTTTTGCACAGCCATCGGATTTTCGGACATTCCAGACACCACGAGAACCAGTTTTCGTGCGTGGCATAACGAATATGATAAAAATCCTTCCGAAGCGCCACGTCTCCGGAAGGATTGCTGTTTCAAGTTACAGCTGATTATTTTTTCCTTCTCTTCGCAACGGCGTAGCCTGCACCGAGAGCGGTGAGAACCATGATTCCGGTGCCGAGAGGCGCATCCTGGTCATAGTCAACACCATGAACGCCAGGCAGATTCGGCATACCACCGTCCATAATCTCACGGTTGTCAAAGTCCTTCCAGTCGTTGAAGAATCCGTCGCGCTGCGCAAACGCCTGAAGCGAGACCATTGCCATCATCGCCACTGTCAAAAATATTCTTTTTCTCATAACACTACTATTTTCTGGGTTTTTACTCCGTTTTCACTCACAAGACGCACGATGTAAGCAGCATTCCTCAAGCCTGAAATGTCAACCTGATTGTCGCTCAACGTCCCGCTCATCACAACTCTGCCTGTCATGTCGATAATCTGGATAAAACCAGCTTCGTTGACAAACAACTGATTCCCTGACTGATACACGAAATTCTCATCATCATTGACTTCATTATTGTCAGAAAGTCTGACGACGAAACGGTTCACGTCGTCGTTGCTCATCGCGTTGAACCTGTATTCGCCTTCAAGGAGCATGTCGGTGTCTTCGCCCGTCATCCTGTCTATCAAATGGATGTAATCAAAATCACCGCTCGGTTTCATTGATATTGTGTAGGTTCCGATTTCCTTTGCGTCGAAGCTGAGCGGGATTTCCTTGACGTTGTCATCGTAGTTGGCGATGCCGTACATCTTGTCGTCGTCAACAGTGAAAATCGTCGCGATGCTTTCGTTGAAACTTGTGAGTTTCACAAAGCCTTCGTTTTCGCTTCCGCTGAAATTCAGGATAACGTTATCGTGACCTTCCTTGCCGGAAACGGTAAAATCAATATACTTCAACGTTTCTCTCGTTGATTTTGATTCGCTTGGATATGACAGTGACGGTCCTTTTCCTGTCGCCTGCACGAAAAACCCCTGCCCCACTTTGATGATGCCTTCATCGCTGTTATAGACGATGCTGTTGGTGGAAGGGTCTATCGTCGCGAAGCCGGAGGCCACCTTCGACCTGTCAAAGTCCGACGAATTGATGTCGAACGGGAACGGGTTTCCGAGAAGGTTGAGGTTCTCCCATTCGCCGTTCTTCTGGCCATAGACATCAAACTCGAAGCCGCCTTCTTCCAGATTCCTTAACGTGCCTGAGAAAACGGCTGCACTTGCTGTCTTGTACGAGACGAGATAGCCGTAGCCGTATTCGTTTTCACAATTCAAGAACTGACCGAAGTAATCCTCGTAGTCATCATCATCGATATGGTTTTTGTAGTTGATCCATTCAAGTTCCTCCGATCCGTCCCAGATGTAAAGATCATAATCGGTGTCCTGCGATATGAAGCTTTCTATTGTGGTGTTCTCGATCGGAGTCGAGATGAACTGCCATCCGTTTCTTGTGCTTCCCCAGACCGCCGGGTTGGTGATGTTTTTCCTGAATGTCGCCTTCACGTTTTCGTTGTTTTGGAAAATCTGTCCGCCGTCATTTAAAACAAGTGAACTTGCGTCATCGTCGTTGCTGACTTCGCCTATGACGGTGAGGCTTGCGCCGTCTTTGATTTCAACGACTTTGTATGTGTTAATCGCAAGCGACTTCACTGTTGCAAATGTCCCGTTTGTGATTTGCGCCATCCCGTCAACGACAACGTCTTCATTTGTCAGGTCGGGCATTGAAGTCGGTGTCGAGCCGCCGGGTGCGGTCCAGTTGGAGGGGTCAGTCCACGAGCCGGAGCCGGTGAAGGTGTAGGCGGTTTCAGCACTGACGAAATTGAGAATCTGCGGATTCACTTCGTTGCCGATGATCTCGTTTGCTTCATAAGTGAATGTGGTACCGCACACGGCTGTCAGCTCCGTATCTGTGTTGTGGTCGTAGATACGCAGATATATCGTGCATGGATTATCTCCATAGATTAAGATCTCATGGACATACTTGTGTGTAAGATTCGAGTAATACGGCAGCACGCTGCCTCTTAATTCATCGCCGCAGAATGCCCCGATTTCGAGGTTGCCGTCATTCTGCACGACTCCGTCAATTTGCACCTCACCGTAAACCGTCATGTAGTTCTCATACAGATGAGGATCCATAACCCAATGAAGGTCAACGGCACACGCAAGCCGTGCCGTCATTACTAAAATTAAGGTCAAAAAACATTTTTTCATTATTCCACTATGATTTTACTGTAAACAATTGTATTTCCTTTTGTTATCGCGAGGCAATAGACGCCGGCGATGTCAATGCCGTTGATTCTGTCGGTGTTCGTGTACTCGCCGACTGTCACGCCGAGGGAATTGACTACCCTGACATGGTCGCAGTTCTCACCGAGACGGATTATGCCGCCAACGGCGACGGGGTTCGGATACACGCTGACTGATGTCATGACATCCTGTGACACGGCGTCACTGCCGAAGTCGATGACGTACGGTGCGAACAGGTCGCCGATTATCAGATTTGGCGCGAATGTGAGGGAGCAGTCTGCCTCAGAAGGATACTCCACGTTTGCCGAAGCGTCGTAGAGCCTGAACGACAGGCCATCGCCTTCGTCGCCGTAAACAGTCAGATATATGACATGTCTGTCGGCCAGCTCATTATAGACGACTCTCCCGCTTCCGCGGCATTCCCCGCCGCAGAACACTCCGATTTCCATGTCCGCTGAAGTCTGTTCCTCACCGTTGACCGACAGCACGGCGGTGATGTTCATATTGTCGGCGTAGGCGTGGATGTCAGGCTGCCAATGGTTACCATCAGCAGTGACATTAGCAGCTGCGATGCTCTTTGACTCGGTTGAATATGTCAGCACCTTGGCGGAAGAGGAGTTGTTCTTGTACATGAAGCCCTGGCCTGGTGTCAGTCTGTTGAGAGAGCCGCTCCAGGCGTTGTATGCGCCGTAATATATCGCCATCCCGACCTGCGACTTGATGCAGTCGCCGTCGGCTGGGGTGAATTCCGCAAGCGCATCTGAAAGCGGCATCTCGACGCTGACAGGATAGCTGACCCAGTTCCAGCCAGGATGCAATGTCAGGTGTGTCTCTGCGACATTTGTCAGACCGCCTACAATTTCGAGGGTGTGGGCGGCATTCATCTTTATCATGTACATCTGGCTGTTGTCGAACGTGGTCAGTGAGCCGCTCCATGCGTTATACTCATTGTAATACATCGACATTCCGACCTGCGATTTGACCACATCGGCGTCCGCGCCGAGACCGGCGGTGAGCAGACCGAAGCCTTCGGCCCCTTCCACGTCGATGTAGGTCGAATACCAGTTCCAGCCTTCGGCGAGGTCATCGGACTGCTGTATGTGGCTGTAACAATCAATGATGTATGGGTTGATTTCGTCGCCCAGCAAACCGTTGATCACCAGATTCTCCTTGGCGGGAATGTGATAGGCCGGCTCGACTTCGGCATAGTGATCATATATGCGGAACGTGATCTGGTCGTTGTTCTCCCCATAAACCCTGAGGAAAACGACATATTTGCCTGTCATTTGTGAACATGTGATCAAGCCGCTGCCTCTCACCTCGTCACCGCAGAAAGCGCCGACCTCAACCAGTGTAGAATTCTGTACCTCACCGTCAACCCTCACCTGCGCGATGATGTCCATGCCGTTCTCGAACTGGTGAACGTCGGGTATCCAGTGGTTCGTGACCGCCGTTCCCTCGAAGTTCGCGACAAGGCTTCTGTCTCCAGTCACCGTGAAGCTGTATTCCGCATCGGTTGAGACGATCTCGTCGTTTTCTGTCCAGCTGACAAAGGTGTATCCCGAATATGGCGTGGCGGTGAGCGTGGCAGTTGTATTTACCATATAAGTGCCAGCTCCTGAGACAGAACCGTAATCCGGATTGTTTGGAACCGCCGATATGGTTTTAACTCTCGGTCCATGTTCGGTCCATCCAACAGGAATGCCGTTGCTGCCCGATGGAATTGAGGCTCCGCCCATGTTATAGAAATCGCCTGTGGCTGAAACTCCCAAGAGCCAATCATCTGTGTTTGAAGTATTCCATGTCTGCGCATGTGTAACCACCGATTTTAATGAAGAACAATTTTTAAACATCCTACAGTAACAATACTCCGTCAATGTCGTTGCTGGCAATTCCGGTGCCGCCATCAATGACTTGCATTCTCTAAACATACCCTCATAACATCCACAATCAAGATATGCGTCGGGCAATGTTGTGGCCGGCAGCAAATCTGACGGAACACTCGTCAAGCCTATACAGCCAGCAAACATTTCAAAATAACACGACCCAGCCAATGTCGTTGCCGGCAGCAGTCCTGATGGAAGACTCGTCAAACCACTGCAACCTTCAAACATGAAGCTATAGCAGTCTGAAGCCAATGTCGTTGCTGGCAGCAGACCGGAAGGAATGCTCGTCAAGCCACTGCAACCACCAAACATTCCATTGTAACAATCATCAGCTAATGTCATCGCCGGCAGCAGTCCTGACGGAAGGCTCGTCAGCCCCTCACAACCGAAAAACATGAAGCCATAGCAGTAGTCTGAAACCAATGTCGTTGCCGGCAGCAGTCCTGACGAGATGCTTGTCAATCCATAACATGAAAAAAACAAATCATAAAAAGCGAAGCTTCCAATGACAACGTTGTCAACATTCTTATAGTTAATCAAGGTATTTGCATTGCCCGACACTGTAAATCTCCCGCCGCCAGACAAATCTCTGATATTTATATAGTCCTCGTAACTGGTACTGATTTGATTCTGGCTTCTGAATTTAATATATTCACCGGCTGACAGCACTCTAAAGTTGGTGCTCCCTGTTATCCTTGTCCATGTTGCGCCGTCATAGCTGTATTCAAAAGTGCTTATGTCCGGGCTGCCTGAAACGACAACACACAACTGCACATCATTATCTATAGCAGTGAGAGTTAGATAATCAGGTGCAGTAATAAAGTTGGCGACGAGGTTTCTGTCTCTGCTAACCGTGAAGGAGTACGTTCTGTTGGTTGAGACCACCGTGCCATTTTCTGTCCAACTGACAAATTCGCATTCAGCATAAGGAGTGGCGGTGAGCGTGGCGGTTGTATTTGTCATATAAGAGCCAGCTCCAGAAACAGAGCCGTAATCTGGGTTGTTTGGAACAGCCGATATGGTTTTGACTCTCGGCCCATGTTCGGTCCATCCTTCTGGGATGCCGCTGCTGCCCGACGGAATTGAGGCACCGCCCATGTTATAGAAATCGCCTGTGGCTGAAACTCCCAAGAGCCAATCCGCAGCAGTGCCCCAAAAACCTCCCTCATCAACCCACAACGTCGCATTTGTCCTGACACAATTCAACGACGTGCAATTTTTAAACATTTGCTTATAGCACCCAGCGACCAATGTAGTTGCCGGCAAATCCGGTGCGGTTGTCAAGCTTATACAATCACTAAACATTCCCCTGTAGCAAAGCGTATCCAATGTAGTTGCCGGCAGGAGTGCGGGAGGAACACTCGTCAAACCACTGCAAGCAGAAAACATGTAGCCATAGCACTCTGAAGCCAATGTTGTTACTGGCAGCAGACCGGAAGGAAGACCCGTCAAGCCACTGCAACCATAAAACATGGAACGATAGCAGAAATAAGCCAATGTCGTTGCTGGCAGCAGTCCTGATGGAAGACCCGCCAAGCCACTGCAACCAGAAAACATTGCAGTGTAGCAATAATCAGCTAATGTCGTTGCCGGCAGCAGCCCTGATGGAAGACCAGTCAAGCCACTGCAACCAGAAAACATTCCATGGTAACAATGATCAGCTAATGTCGTTGCCGGCAGCAGTCCTGATGGAAGACTCGTCAAGACACTGCAACCAGAAAACATGAAGTAATAGCAATAATCAGCCAATGTCGTTGCCGGCATAGACAGTTCAGATATATCATTCAATCTTGTACAATCTTTAAACAGCGAATAAAAAGCACCAGCTTTAATAACAACATCATCAACATTTTGGTAATTTATCAAAGTGTTTATATTGCCGGATACACAGTATGCGCCGCTGTAGTCTTTGAATTCCACGTACCTGAAAAGATTCGGAGATGTGGAGTACAGCAGACTCATTTGGTTCTTACTTCTGAATTTTATAAATTGACCTGTCTGCAAAGCGTTGAAAGTCATCGTTTCTTCTACATTATTCCAATTATCGCCATCATAGCTGTATTGGAATGTCCTTATGTCGGGAGAATTATTCAACGACAACCCGATGACCGTATTGTCCTGTGTGGCTGTCAAAGTGAAATAATCCGGGGTCGGAATAAAGTTGGCGACAAGGTTCATGAATCTGCAAACCTCGAACGTATATTCCTGATCTTTTGAGACAATTTCACCGTCGTCGGTCCAACCGGCAAAAATGTAACCGTCTGCCGGGGTCGCTGTCACTGTAGTTGTTGTGCCGTAATCGAAAGTTCCTCCACCAGATGCGATGCCGAATTCATCATTGCATGAAGCGACGGTGATGTCTGTTGAAGCTGATGTGTGTACCGTCCAACCCTCCGGGACACCGCCATTTCCAAATACAATATCAGCGTCACCAAAATTATAGAAGTCTCCGCCAGTTGAAGAGACTCCCTGCAGCCAATTATATGCGTATGAAGCATTCCATGTCTGCGCATGTGTCGCCACCGATTTCAATGACGAACAATTTTCAAACATACCATAGTAACAATTCTCCGTCAATGTTGTTGCAGACAATTCCGGTGCCGCCATCAATGACTTGCATCCTTTAAACATTTGTTCATAACATCCATATCCCGAATATGCGTCGGGCAATATTGTGGCCGGCAGCAAATCTGATGGAACACTCGTCAGTCCTTTGCAGTTTGCAAACAAACTCTCATAGCAACGCCCAGCCAATGTCATCGCCGGCAGCAGACCGGAAGGAAGGCTCGACAAGCCACTGCAACCAGAAAACATGCTTCTATAGCAGCCTAAAGCCAATGTCGTGGCCGGCAGCAGTCCTGATAGAAGACTCGTCAAGCCGTAACAATTATAAAACATTCTCTCGTAGCAGAAATCAGCCAATGTCGTGGCCAGCAGCAGTCCTGATGGAAGACTCGTCAAGCCACTGCAATCAGAAAACATTCCATGGTAACAATGATCAACTAATGTCATCGCTGGCAGCAGTCCTGACGGAAGGCTCATCAGCCCCGCACAACCGCAAAACATTTCACTGTAACAATAATCAGCTAATGTCATCGCCGGCAGCAGTCCTGACGAGATGCTTGTCAATCCATGACATGAAAAAAACAACCTATAAAAAGCGTAGCTTCCAATGGCGACGTTGTCAACATTCTTATAGTTAATCAAGGTATTTGCATTGCCCGACACTGTAAATCTCCCGCCGCCAGACAAATCTCTGATATTTATATAGTCCTCGTAACTGGTACTGATTTGATTCTGGCTTCTGAATTTAATATATTCACCGGCTGACAGCATTCCAAAATAGGTGAACCCTGTTATCCTTGTCCATGTTGCTCCGTCATAGCTGTACTCAAAAGTGCTTATGTTCGGACTGCCTGAAACGTCAACAAGCAGCTCCACATTGTCATCTATGACTGTAATGGTAAGATAATCAGGTGCGGTGGTAAAGTTGGCGACGAGGTTTCTGTCTTCCGTCACGGTGAATGAATACGTTTCATTTTCAGAGACCACTTCTTCGTTCTCGGTCCAGTTGACAAATTCGCATCCAGCATAAGGAGCAGCGGTCAATGTTGCCGTTTTGTTAATCAGGTAGGAACCGTCTCCCGAAACGGAGCCGTAATCCGGATTGTTTGGAACCGCCGTTATGGTCTTGACTCTCGGTCCATGTTCGGTCCATCCAACAGGAATGCCATTCACTCCATCAACGATATTGATGCCACCCATGTTGTAAAAATCGCCCGTGGCGGAAACTCCCGAAAGCCATTCTTTAGCAGTCAAATTATTATCATTATAAGATGATCCGACCCACGCTGTCGCATTTGTCCTGACGCAATTCAGCGATGAGCAATTTCTAAACATGTAGCTATAACAGCCAGCTGGAGTGGCAGCGGCTGGCAGTTCCGGCGCTGTCGTCAATGACGTACACCCTTCAAACATCGATTGGTAACATTTTTGGGCCAATGTCGTTGCCGGCAATAGATCAGACGGCACGCTTGTCAATCTTGTACAACCTTTAAACAGCGAATAAAAAGCACCAGCTTTAATAACAACATCATCAACATTTTG
>CALBNV010000058.1 GCA_937896895.1 uncultured Bacteroidales bacterium
AGACATTTATGTTGACGGCAAGCTGAATGCCAGAGGCTCGTGGACGGGCCGTCTGACGCAGGGGACGCACAAGTTCGAGGCGAGGAAGGCGTCGCACCGCACGACAGCCATGGCGCTTGAGATCACGGCGGGGAAAGACGAGAACGTGAAACTCGACGCCCCGACGCCGATATACGGCGCACTGAACGTCACGTCGTCGCCCGTCGAAGCCTCGGTCTTTCTCGACGGCGCGGAGATAGGGAAGACACCTTTCGTGAACAACAGGATACTCGTCGGCAGCCACGAGCTCAGGCTTGTGAAGCAGGGCTGCGCACCGCTCGTGAAGACAGTCACCGTCGAGGAGGGAAAGATGACGAATGTAAGCGAGAGACTCGATTCCGGCAAGACGATAACGATAACCACGGGCAGGAGCGGCGATGAGATATACGTCGATGGCGTGCCGGCGGGAGTGTCGCCCCTGGAGACCGCGATGGGCTACGGCACACATAAGGTGAAGGCCGTGCGCGACGGGAGAAAGGTCGAAAAGGAAATAAACGTGCAGATAAACGGCGGCCCGACAAGCCTGACACTCGAATTCGGGAAGATTATCAGGATAACGACCGACAGGAAGGGCGACAATATCTATGTTGACGGCAAACTCGCCGGCATCTCGCCGCTTGAGATCGACCTCCCGTTTGGCAACCACGACATAAAGTCGGTGCGTGGCAAGAAATCCGACGAGAGGAGAATAAACGTGCAGAAAGACGGCATCTCGTCCGTTGACCTTTATCTCCGAGCTGAGACACCATCGAACTGGGTGCGCAATGGCGTGAATTTCCTGCTCCTCGACGGAGCATTTTCAACAGCGCCGCAGACGTCGTTCGGCCTCACCATCGGACAGGTGAAACAATGGGGATGGTATGCGAGCGTCATGACGAACTTCAACTTCTCCAAAGCCGATCTGACATACGATGAAAACGGTTTGATAGAAGGCGAAGACGCACCGTTGACATATTCATTCAAGGAGAAGGTGACTTCGCGCTGGTCTGTTACGGCTGGCGGCCTGTGCAAACTCGGGTGTCCGCTGTATCTCTACGCCGGCGTTGGTTATGGCAAACGCACGCTGCTTTGGAAGATGGACGACGACAGATTGGCGGAACCATCCGGCAGTGCCTACAAGGGAGTCTCTTTGGATGCTGGGCTGATGGCGCACATAAAAGGCTTCAGCTTCTCCGCCGGTGTGACGACAATAGGAACAGGCTATATGGAATTTAAGGTAGGAATAGGATTCTGCCTTAAGAGTGGAAAGTGGAAAGTAGAAAGTAAAAAGTAGAAAGTAGAAAGTAGAAAGGTTAAAATACATTATGAAAACGATAATAACGAAAATGTCGATAATAGGCCTCATAGTTCTTATGATGGCATCCTGCAAGAAGGACATGGAAATGCCGAGTGGTAAGTTTGTGAATATAAAAACGAATGAAATTACCGATGTAACTGGTTTTAGTGCTGTTGTGAGTGCATACGTCGGTGCAGGCTGTGACGTGCGCGGCGTGTGCTGGAGCGTATCACCTAACCCGACGGTCTCCAACTCCCACACCACCGACGGTAGCGGGACAGGCAGTTTCACGAGCAACATCACAGGACTGACAGCCAACACGACATACTACGTCCGTGCGTATGCCACCAACAGCGCAGGTACGAGTTATGGCGAACAAAAGAGTTTCACCACGACCTTCACGGTTAACGGCGTGACGTTTGAGATGGTAGCTGTTAATGGCGGCACGTTCACGATGGGGGCGACCTCTGAGCAGGGGAGTGATGCCGGAAGTGACGAGTTTCCGACGCACAGCGTGACGTTGAGTGACTACTACATGGGCAAGTTTGAGGTGACGCAGGAGCTTTGGAAGGCTGTTATGGGGAGCAACCCGAGCTATTTCAATGGCAGCAACCTTCCTGTGGAACGGGTCAGTTGGAACGACAGTCAGGAGTTTATCACCAAACTGAACGGTCTGACTGGGGCGAACTTCCGCCTGCCCACCGAGGCGGAGTGGGAGTACGCGGCCCGCGGCGGGAGCGAGAGCGGCGGCTACAAGTACAGCGGTAGCAACAGCATAAACGATGTGGCTTGGTACTATGACAACAGCGATTACAAGACTCACTCCGTTGGCACGAAGTCGCCTAACGAGCTCGGGATATACGACATGAGCGGCAACGTGTATGAGTGGTGTCAGGACTGGTACGGCAGCTACAGCAGCGGTTCGCAGACGAACCCCTATGGGCCGTCATCGGGCTCTGCCCGCGTGGTCCGTGGTGGCAGTTGGCGCATCATCGCGCGGTACTGTCGCGTGTCTTTTCGCACTTACAACTCGCCAGACTACCGTATCAACTACCTCGGTTTCCGCCTCGTGGTCTCTCAGTAAACAGTCGGCTAATCCGTCCATCTTGTAAGCTGCGGAGCCGGGGCGGTTTCCGCGGCGGAGTCGCCGAGGGCGGCAAGGGACGCAGCCGCACAGGGCGACGGAGCAGGCGGGAAACGCGGATTGTTCGACTTCGCTTCGCTCCGCTCACGAGGACGGCGGCTTTTTTAGTCTTTAGTCTTTAGTCTTTAGTTTTTAGTTTGGAGAGTTGAGAGTGGAGAGTGGAGTTTTTTTAGTTTGGAGTTTTGAGAGTGGAGAGAGGAGAGGGAAGACGATGTTGTCTGGCTGTAGAGACGCGCCGCTGATATGAACCCCAAAAGTTGGACAAAAAACTTTTGGGGTTCATATCACACGCCCCGTCTCTACGGCTGTTACGCCGAGGGCTTGTTCTTGTTCCTGCAATGTACAACCAAGGTGGCCCAAAGATTTAAATGTCAAAAATTTTTTTAAAGCAATTGATAAATGTCTTATCTTTGCGGCTTAATAAAACGAAAAATGAACTTGACTTTCAGGGAAATTGTCACCCACCGCGATTGGCATGATTTTATTGAGTTTCCGAAGAGATTATTCAAGGGGAATGCGCACTTCATCCCGAGTTTGGATTCCGATGAACACGACAGCCTCTACCGTGAGAAAAATCCGGCGTACAGCTACTGCGACGCGAAGTTCTGGCTCGCGGAGTCAGGCGGCAAGGCGGTCGGACGCGTCGGCGCCATCATCAACCGCCGCGCCAACGAGAAATGGAACGAGAAGTTCGTGCGCTTCGGCTGGTTCGACTTCATCGACGACTTCAAGGTGTGCAAGGCCTTGGTCGGGAAAGTCATCGAGTTCGGCAGACAGCACGGCATGACGAAGATACAGGGGCCTCTCGGCTTCACCGACATGGACAAGGAGTGCTGGGTCACCGAGGGCTTCGAGAACCGCCAGAACATCTGCACGCTGTACAACCCGCCGTATTACATTGATTTCATCAAGAGGCTGGGCTTTGCCGTTGACTGTGAATGGCTTCAGTATAAGATGCCGGCCTCGCAGCCCGTCCCGGAGAAGGTGAGACGCCTGAGCCGTGTGATAGCCGAGAAATACAAGGTCAGGCTGCTCGAATTCACAAAGGTGAAAGACATACTGAAATACGCGCATAAGGTCTTCCACTGCCTCAACGACGCCTTCAGCATCCTCTACGGCTTCGTCGAGCTGACGGAGACGGAGATTGACAACTACACCAATAAATACTTCCAGGTCCTTGACCCTGAGCTCGTCAAGCTTGTCGTTGACGAAAACGACGATGTCATCGCGTTCGCCATCGCCATGCCTTGTCTCGACGAGGCTTTCCGCAAGATCAACGGACGTCTCTTCCCGTTCGGATGGGCGCGTGTCCTGCACGACATACATCATTACCAGGACATCGACTTCCTGCTCAACGGCGTCAGCGGCAAATGGCAGGGCAAGGGCATACACGCCCTTTACCATCTTGCCATGAATGAGACGATGATAAGGAAAAAACTACGCTTCGCATATTCAAACCCGCAGATCTCAGGCAATATGGCCGTCAAGGTGTGGGACTCGCAGTACGAATGCGAACAGCACTTCAAGCGTGCCGTGTTTTCAAAGGAGTTGTAAGATGTTCTTCCCAATCATAAAAAACAGCACACGCGGCGGCAGGATCTTCATCTTCCTGTTTCTGATGGTCTTCGGCTTCGTCTTCGGGACGGCACTCTCGGCGGTCGGATCCATCTTCTTCGGTGACACGATGTCGGAACTCGGCAAGCTCCGCTTCGCGCAGATTTCCGGGCAGCTGTTCGGCTTCCTGATACCGCCGCTTTTCTACGCCGCCTTGGTGAGAGAGAAACCGCTTGGCAGTCTAGGCTTTAAGAAGATGCCCGTGTGGGCGCTGCTCGGTGTCGTGGCGATGTTCACCGTGCTGCCGTTCAACAACCTCCTCACGGAATGGAACGAGGGTTTCACCTTGCCGGAATCGATGGCGGCAGTGGAGGAGATGCTGCGCACAACAGAGGAGCTTGCAGAGAGAGTGATGACGCAGCTTGTCAGCGTTGACACCATCGGCGGCCTGATCATCAACATCCTGATGATTGGAGCACTCGCCGCCGTGAGCGAGGAGCTGCTGTTCCGCTCGGTCATACAACCCTTTTCAATAAAGGTGTGCAAGAACGCGTTTGCCGGAATAGCGGTGACAGCCGTGCTGTTCTCGGCCGTGCATTTCGAGTTCTACGGCTTCATCCCGAGAATCGTGCTCGGCTTCATGCTCGGCTATATGTATCACGTCACCGGCTCGATATGGACCTCAATGCTGATGCATTTCGTGAATAACGCCACGATAGTGGTGCTTTATTACCTGAATTTCAATAATATAGTTGAAGTGGATGTCGAGAGCTTCGGCACATCTGACAACATCTTTGTTATAATCGGCAGCATAGCGGTTACTGTCGCAATATTTGTTGTCTGTCACCGTTTAGGCAAACGCGACCAGAACACTTAATGAACATTTGAACTTTAAACTATCATGGCAATAGACAAAGTGTTGATTTACAAATTCCTGAAATTCGCAGCCGTGGGGTTCTCCGGGCTGTTCGTCGATTTCGGCATCACGTATATCTTCAAGGAGAAGATAAAGGTCAACAAATACGTCAGCAATGCCATGGGGTTCATCTGTGCGGCGACATCGAACTACATCCTCAACAGGCTGTGGACTTTCCAGAGTGCCAATGAGAACGTCGCCACCGAGTACGGCTCATTTATGGTTGTCTCCGCCATCGGCTTGGGAATCAACTCGTTGGTGTTGTGGATTCTGACCGACAAGATGAAATGGAACTTTTACATCAGCAAGGTCTTCGCCATCGGCTGCGCCACATTGTGGAACTTCTTCGCGAACCTGATGTTTACTTTTAGCCGTTAGTTAACCCAAACCCAAACCAAAAACTCCACTCTCAACACTCCAAACTCCAAACTCTCTTAACTCTCCTCTTTTAACTGAAAAAACTCCACACTCCAAACTTTATAAACTTTCAAACTTTCAAACTTTATAAACTTTTTTGTATCTTTGCCGCCGATTTTAAAAACAGAAAATTATGGCGACATTATTCCTTGGCGGTCTCGGCACCGGCGAAATCCTCCTCATAGTCTTGGTTATACTCCTGCTCTTCGGCGGCAAGAAGCTCCCCGAGATGATGCGCGGCATGGGACGCGGCGTGAGAGAGTTCAAAGACGCGATGGACAAGCCTCTCGACGACGAGAAGAAAGAAGAGAAGAAAGAAGACAAAAAAGACTGATGATGCCGGAAAAGAAGGTCGTGGGGCAGGATGACGTTGAGATGACCTTCGGGGAACATCTTGAAGAACTCCGCAAAGTGCTGATACACATTGCGGTGGCTTTTCTTTTGCTCTTCATCGTGCTGTTCACCTTCTTCAAAGGCGACATCATCGACCTTGTGTTTTACCCCTCGCAGAGCGGCTTCATCTCCAACCGTCTCATGGCCAAGCTCGCATCCGTCACCGGCGTGGAGGCGTTGAGGATCAACGCGGACCAGGTGCAGATCTATAACGTGAAGATGGCGGGGCAGTTCATGCTTCACATCAAGGCGTCGGCGGTCGGGGCACTCGTGGTGGGCTTCCCGTACATCATCGGGCAGCTGTGGGGTTTCGTGAGGCCCGCGCTCGGCAAGGAGATAAGAAGGCGCAGCCGCCGCATAGTGTGGAAAATCGTCTTCTGGTTCTTCCTCGGCGTCGGCTTCAGCTACTTCGTCATCGCGCCGCTCGGCATCAACTTCCTCGTCACCTACGAGGCCAACGGACAGATAGAGAATATCATCGACGTCGGCTCGTACGTCAGCACGGTGCTCGGCGTCTGTTTCGCCGGCGGCTTGGTGTTTCAGCTGCCGTTGCTGATCCGGCTGCTGGCTTCGATAGGCATCGTCAACTCGGAATGGCTGCGGAAGAATCGCAAGATCGCGATAGTGGTGCTACTCGTCATCTCGGCCATGATCACGCCGCCCGACGTCATGAGCCAGCTGCTCATCTTCCTGCCGTTCTACCTCCTCTATGAATACGGCATCACGATAGCGAAGAAAATCGAGAGGCAAGAAAAATAAAGTTTCGCTTTCAGAAACAACCTTTATTTTCCAAATAAGTCAGAATGGATGCCGGTATTTGTGAATAACATTATCAATTCGTTATCGTATTGTTTACAAATTAGAAGCCAATCAGGTTTTATATGGCACTCCCAGCAATTTGAATATTTGCCTGAAAGTTTATGTTGTTGATATTTATTGGGTAAATGACCGTCTTCGATAAGAATCTTCATGGCTTTGTCAATCAGATCCATGTTTAGCCCCCGTTTTTTGCATAAAGAATAATCTCTTTCAAATTGGTTTGTGGTTCTGAATTTGTACATTATGAGTTCATTTTTCTGATGAAGTCGTCAACGTTGTCGTATGAATTTACAAGCCCCATTTTTTCTTCTTCAAGAGAAATGTCGATTTTGTTTTGTCTGTCTGACAATCCTGAAAACACCGCTTGTGAGGATTTGTTCAAGCATTGTTGTGGCTAATGAATTAGAACTGTCGTACTCCAAAATTATAGTGTTCATTTTTTTTATTATTTTGTGTGCAAAAATAATGCAAATAAACGATTTGAGATGCTTTTCTGAAAATTATTTTTCATGTTTCTTTTTTTGTTATCTTTCCTCTAAAAAAAGCCATTCTTAATCCTGTCAAGTATCACATAATCAAT
>CALBNV010000059.1 GCA_937896895.1 uncultured Bacteroidales bacterium
GCGAAGGTACGTCCTAACGCATCATGGCAAAAGACGTAATCGCGGAGACGCTTACACAGTTGACATCACGAAGGTTCGGCAGTATTTGCCACCTCAAGAAGTGTATGTTTAACTTTCGGGTGCTATCCCAAAACACCCGACAAAATGATCGATTGCGTGAAAAGAAACGAGATTTTCAGTGCTTTCAAGCACGGGCTGTCGAACAGCGAGATCGCTCGACTAGCCGATTGCAGCCGCACCACAGTGGTCGGACTGCGAAAGCTCTATGATGCGACTCTGGATGACAAGGAGAATCCAGAGGCACTTCAGGACTTAATTCTAACCAAGCCTACCTACAAGCCCAGAGAAAAGGTCTATCATGTCCTCTCTGATGAGATGAGAAAACTCATTGACGAGGAACTTGAGAAGAATGCCAAGAAGACAGCTCTGGGTCAGCGTAAGCAGCTGAAGAAGGTTCAGGACATCCACAATGACCTCTGCAAGGCAGGATATCAGGTCAGCTACAGTACCGTCACGAAGTATGTGCGTGATAGGAAGGCTGAACTGGATAGCGCAGCCAGGGAATGCTTCATCAAGCAGAAATATGTACCTGGTCAACGCCTCGAATATGACTGGGGTGAGGTGAAGATCTTCATCAAGGGTGAACTGAAGTCATTCAACATGGCAGCCGTCGCATTCTGCAGCAACGGCAGGTGGGCTCGACTGTTCACTCGTCAGGACAAACAGGCCATGATGGAAGCACACGTCGAATGCTTCCACTATTTCGGGCGCGTCCCAGAGGAGATGGTATATGACAACATGAGGACGGCTGTAAAGAGTTTTGTCGGCGAGAAGAAGCCGACCACTGAGCTCATGCAGCTTGAAGCATACTACGGATTCAGGCATGTGTTCTGCAACGTCAGGTCGGGTAACGAGAAGGGGCATGTCGAGAAGTCCGTGGAAGTGATCCGCAGGCTCGCCTTTGCATACAGGGACCACTTCGACTCGCTGGATGAAGCGAATGAGTATCTGATCGGTGTATGCGAAGATGAAAACAAGAAGATTTGGGATAGGGTTCAGGAAGAACTGGATGCAATGAGACCTGCATCGTCGGTGCCGATGACATGCTTCGAGGCATATCATAGAAATGTGGACAAGGAGTCCGTCATAAGCGTGGAATCCAACAAGTACTCTGTGCCGTCGGACTATGTCGGGAAAAGTGTCTGGGTCAAGAAGTACAGCGATACGATAGTAGTCTTCGACACCGACTCCAAGGATAAGATGGAGATTGCCAGACACCAGAGGATACACGGTTCAGACCAGTGGCAGCTCGACCTGCAGCACTACCTCAAGGTGCTCAGGTACAAGCCGGGCGCAGTCAGGAACTCCATGGCCTTGAGGCAATCTCCTGCCGAGCTGCAGGAACTCTTCGACAGGTACTTCAAGGATACACCGAAGCAGTTCATAGACCTGCTGCTCTGGGCCAGGGACAACAACCACACATTCCAGGACCTCTGCTCATCAGTCCAGGTCGCAAGGATGAAAGGCATACGCGACATCAACGTGGACAGTCTCAAATCAGTACTTGCGGACTGCCAGAAGATGGTGGAGGTTATTCAGATGCCATGGACGCAGACGATAGAAAGCGGTTCTACTCAGAACTTCGCGACTTTGCGCAGACTCTTCAACACTAACTCACAGAAACAGTCATAGACAATGGAAACAACATCATACAAAGATTCAATCATAGAGAGCAGCAGGTCTCTCAAACTCGGCGGCATCAAGGGCTGCCTCGACATACTCCTATCGGATGCAGTAAACGAAAAATGGTCCTACGACCGCTTCCTTTCCGAAGCTTTGGCAAAGGAGTGCAAGCACAGGGAGGAGCTCAAGATAAAGGGGCTCATAAAGAAGGCCAACTTCAATCCCATGAAGTATCTCGAAGATCTTGACCGCACAGAACTGCCGAAGGACATGGCAATCGCCCTTCCTGAACTGGAAACGCTGGACTTCATCAAGACCGGCCAGAATGTGATCATGTATGGCAATCCTGGCACCGGCAAGTCCCATTGTGCCATCGGTCTTGGCGTCAAGGCGTGCCTTGCAGGCTACAGCGTCCTCTTTGCGTCAGTCCCGAGGATGCTTGTGGAGATAAAGGAGAGCGAATCGAAAAGAAAGCTGTCTCGTCTCCAGAAGAAGTTCGAGAAGTATGACCTCGCCATCCTGGATGAATGCGGTTACAAGTCACTTGACAAGGTCGCTGCAGAACACCTGTTCAACCACATATCATTGAGGGCTGGCATGAAGTCTACCATCATCACGACCAATCTCGGTTTTGACAGATGGGACGAGATCTTCACTGACAAGATAATTGCCGCCGCCATCGTTGACAGACTCACATTCAAGTCCTTCATAATTGATATGAACGGCCCATCATACCGTCTGAAGGCTACGGAACAGTGGATTAACGAAAGGAAGAACACGGACAAGAGACACAAATAGGCATAAGCGCCGAGTCTTGGGAGCGGGCGCAGCCCGCTCCCTTGATTACTACCTCATGCTTTTACAACCGTATCATCGGGCACTTTCGGAAGACTGGAAATCGCATCCAGTTTGCCAGGCCGATAAGAATATGGTCATAAAGATATGGCATCTGATCCATTGCTGGTCCAGATGCCATTATCCTGTTAGATAAATGGGAATTTGTATCTGCAAGGGGAATCGAGATATTACAAATCTGCAATACTATCCTTATCCCTGCACCAGCTTTAAGAATTTTTTGTCATTCTGCTGTTCATTGGTTAAAAACTCTCCATCCTTAAACAATGCATATGATGTACAAGGACTTGGAACTGACTGGGCTTGTTCCTTACTTTCTATCTTGATTGCCTTAAATGGAATACCGTTATCACTTGCAGTTTTTTCAAGTATAGGTACATACTTTCCGTTAAAAGGGCATTGATTTGTAAAGTACAAAACATAACCCATTTCATCAACATGTGGATGCTTAGCACATTCCTTAAACTGTGGAACTTCTGCTTTTTCATCAAATGGTAAATACATAAGATTTATACCAGCATCTGAAACATCTGCAACCTTGAATCCCTTATATGCCAGATGTTTAGGGTCTGAAAGGAACGGTTTCTTTTTTGCAGACGACAAAATACAAAGTCCTACTTTTCCCTTTGCTTTGCTATCTTCAATACATTTGTTTAATAAGTCATTTGAATATCCATGACCTTTAAAAGAACCAGAAACCCAAAAACAATCAATATACATATAATCTGGTGCATCAATAGGAACCCACGCATTTTCTGCAGGAATATACTCAATAAAACATTTTCCTCTTTCAGCACTCTTAATAAATGTAAGTCCATCATCAAAGCATTTCTCCATCCAAGCTTTCTTTGATGATACTTGAACATCCTTATTATTTGATATTGCGCAGCAAATATGCTCATTCTCAATATTTTCTCTTGTAACTTGTATATATTCCATTTTTTACACCTCAATTTCATTAAATTTGAATTTCGCCCTCTAAAATATCTCATTATTCACCTTCGATAAAAGTACTATTTCCACCTGTTGTAATAACAGTTTGGTATCCATTTAAATGATCAACTATAAGTTTAAAATCATTAGGTATGCCTCTTGCGTTTTCTACTTCATCAACATTAAAACTTAAACTCGTTAAAGGAACATTAATTGCGTAAAAACCATCTTCTGAGACAATTGTACAGTTATCGTCATATAAATCTACGATATACACTTCCTCGTGGTCGTCAATAATTGTAATCTTTGAAGAATGCCCTACATTCCCCCAATAGACAGGACCAATTATAGTAGCAGATATTCTATACTTCGTTATACATCCACTACTATCGGAGATAGTCGCATTTCTATAATGAATGTAACGTATCGTAAATCCAATAATACCAACGAATAAAATAACTATACAAAAATGGCAAAAACAGTAGAGTCAATTAATCTAATTGACATTTTTTCAGAGTTCAAAGAACTCAAGGATATCGACCGCCAGACGTTCATTAACGTGCTGGAAGAGTCGTTCCGCACCGTTATTGCTAAGATGTATGGCTCTGATGCCAACTACGACGTGATTATTAACCCGGATAAGGGCGACCTGGAAATTTATCGTAACCGTCTCGTGATGGAAGATGGTGATGTCGCTAACCCTGAGACGCAGATTGAACTGAGCGAGGCTCGTCAAGTAGATGATGAGATTGAGGTTGGTGAGGAGT